>CABQCB010000016.1 GCA_902462475.1 uncultured Oscillibacter sp.
CTTTCGGAGAGATAGAGAAAGAGAAAGGCGGACCATGGAAGAACGACTGCAAAAACTCTTGTCCTCGGCGGGGGTCTGCTCCCGCCGGGCCTCAGAACAATATATCCTTGCCGGACGCGTCACCATCAATGGCCGTCCGGCAGTTTTGGGCCAACGGGCCGATCCGGAGCGGGATGACATCCGGGTAGACGGAGCGCCGCTGAATCCCACTCCGCGTCCGGTCTATCTGATGCTGAACAAGCCCCGGGGCTACGTGACCACCCTGTCCGATGAGCAGGGCCGCCCCACGGTAGCGCAGCTGGTGGCGGATGCGGGCGCGCGGGTCTACCCGGTGGGCCGTCTGGATCTGGACTCTGAGGGCCTGCTGCTCATGACCAACGACGGCGCCCTGACCCAAAGGCTGCTGCATCCCAGCCACGAGATCTCCAAGACCTACCACGTGTGGGTGTATGGCCCTGTGCACGGAGCTGCGGAGAAGCTGGCCGCCATCCGAGATCTGCGTGGAGAGCCCATCCGCCCGGCCCAGGTGCGGGTGCTGCGGCAGGGAGAGAAGACCGCCGAATATGCCATTACCATCCACGAGGGAAAAAACCGGCAGATCCGCCGCATGTGCGCCCGGTGTGACCTGAAGGTCAAGCGGCTGCGGCGCGTGCGGGAACACACGCTGGAGCTGGGCGACCTGCCGCAGGGACAGTGGCGCTATCTGACAGAGGAAGAGGTGGCCTCTTTGTGGGCATAGCCCTTTCCTGAACTGACCTCGGCAGCAAATTTGCAAGTTTTTTATCAAAACTTGCAAACGAGGTTTGAATCCGCGGGAATTTGTGGTACAATAGCTGCCGTACGGCATGTCCGATGCAGGACATCGCGATCAGGCTTGACGGAGGGATTCCCGTGGCAAAAAGTATTTTACATACGATCGAAAGCAATATGTCCGGCTTTTCCAAGGGGCAAAAGCGGATCGCCGGATATATTTTGGAAAATTACGACAAGGCGGCGTTCATGACCGCCAGCAAATTGGGACATCTGGTAGGCGTCAGTGAGTCCACCGTGGTGCGGTTTGCCTCGGAGCTTGGCTACGACGGCTATCCCAGCATGCAGCGGGCTTTGCAGGAGATGATCCGCAGCCGCCTGACCTCCACCCAGCGCATTCAGGCAGCAGGGGACATGCTCTCCGGGCACGACGTGCTCTCCGCCGTGGTGCAGTCCGATATGGAAAAGCTGCGCATGATGATGGGAGAGGCTGACCGGGGCGCATTCGACCGGGTGGTGGACAAGATCATGTCCGCCCGGCACGTCTATATTTTAGGCGTCCGCTCCTCCTCGTTCGTCGCCGGATATCTGAACTTTTACCTGCACCTGCTGTTCGAAAAGGTAACGCTGGTGCAGTCCAACGCCGCCGGCGAGATCTTTGAACAGCTGTTCCGCATCGGGCCCGAGGATGTGATGATTGCCATCAGCTTTCCCCGCTATTCTAAGATCACTATGAACACGGTGAAGTTCGCCCGGGACCGCGGTGCCGGGATCATCGCCATCACGGACAACGCCCTTTCCCCGGTCTATCAGATGGCAGACGATGCCCTGCTGGCGCCCTGCGAAATGCTGTCCTTTGTGGACTCCATGGTGGCACCGCTGTCTTTGATCAACGCGCTGCTGATCGCGGTCGGTGCACGCATGGGGACGGACGCTTCCCGCACCTTCGCGGAATTGGAGGATATTTGGAACGCCTATGGGGTGTTCGGAAAGATGGACGATGAATAAAAAAAGTGTATTGGTCATCGGCGGCGGTGCTGCCGGCATGATGGCCGCCATTTTCGCCGCAGAAAACGGAGCAGCAGTCACGGTGCTGGAACCCAACGAGCGGCTGGGCAAAAAACTGAATATCACGGGAAAAGGCCGCTGCAATGTGACCAACAACGCCGGGATGGAAGAGCTTCTTCAAAACATCCCCCGGAATGGAAAATTCCTTTACAGCGCCTTTTCTCACTTCGATGGGCGGGATGCCATGGCCTTTTTTGAAGGGTTAGGCGTTCCCCTGAAAACTGAGCGGGGCAACCGGGTCTTTCCCGTCAGCGACCGCTCCTTTGATATCAGCGCCGCATTGGAGCGGCGGCTGAAGTCCCTGCATGTGCGTTTGATCCGGGACCGGGCCGTCCAACTCCAGATGGATGGTGCAGCCGTGACCGGCGCCGCCGGGGAACAGCAGATCTATCCGGCCCAGGCCGTCATCCTGGCCACGGGCGGTGTATCTTATCCCGCCACCGGCTCTACCGGCGAAGGCCACCGCATGGCTGCCGCCGCAGGACACACCATCACACCGCTGCAAGGTTCTCTGGTCCCCCTGCGGGAGCAGGGGAATACCTGCGCCGCCATGCAGGGACTCAGCCTGCGCAATGTGACTCTGACCGCCTTTGAAAACGACAAAAAGGTCTTTCGGGAGCTGGGGGAACTGGTGTTCACCCACTTCGGCGTCAGCGGGCCACTGGCTTTGTCCGCATCGGCCCATATGCGCCGCTTTGACAAGAAACACTACCATCTGGAGATCGATCTCAAGCCCGGTCTGGATGAGACTCAGCTGGACCGGCGGCTGCTGTCCGACTTTGAAAAATACTGCAACCACGATTTCTGCAATGCGCTGAATGATCTGCTGCCCCAGAAGATGATCCCCCAGATGGTGGCGGCTTCGGGCATCGAACCTCACTGCAAGGTGAACACCATCACCCGGGAGCAGCGCAAGGAGCTGATCCGGCTTTTCAAGCACTGGCCGATCCCCATCGCAGGCCTCTGCCCGGTGACGGACGCCATCATCACTTCCGGCGGCGTAAAGGTTTCCGAAGTTAATCCCGCCACTATGGAATCAAAGCTTGTAAAGGGATTGTACTTTGCAGGTGAAATTCTGGATGTGGACGCCTATACCGGCGGCTTCAATCTGCAGATTGCCTGGGCCACCGGCCGCGCCGCCGGTATTGCCGCTGCCTGCGGCGAAAATTGAACGTTGACAGGAGAGAGAAATTTCATGGATACCATCAGCATTGCCATTGACGGCCCCTCCGGTGCCGGGAAAAGCTCACTGGCCCGGAAAGCCGCTGCGGCGCTGAACTACCTCTATGTGGACACCGGCGCCATCTACCGGACCATCGCCTGCTATGTACTGCGCAAGGGGATCGATCCCACAGACGAAGCATCCGTCATTGCCGCTTTGCCGCACATCCAGGTGGAGCTCACCTATGGGGCCGACGGACTGCAGCACATGCATCTGAACGGAGAGGATGTCACCTCCGAGATCCGGCTGCCCCAGGTCTCCGCCTGTGCGTCCGTGGTGTCTGCCTATCCCCAGGTGCGTTCCTTCCTGCTGGATATGCAGCGCACTCTGGCCAGGACCCATAATGTCATCATGGACGGCCGGGACATCGGCACCGTCGTGCTGCCCCATGCGCAGGTGAAGGTCTTTCTGACCGCCTCGCCTGAGGCCCGGGCCAAACGCCGCTGTCTGGAGCTGGAGCAGCGGGGAACCCCGGAACCCTATGAAAAGGTCCTGGAGGACATCCAGCACCGGGACTGGAACGACACCCATCGCTCCGCCGCGCCGCTGCGTCAGGCGGAAGACGCCGTGGTGCTGGATACCACCACACTGGATTTTGCCCAAAGCCTGGCGGCTTTGCTGCAAATCATCAAGGAGCGTGTATGAACAACTGGTTTTTTAAGTTTGCGTGGTCCGTCATGCGTCCCGTTTCCCATATTCTCTTCCGTCTGCAAATCGAGGGGACGGAGCACCTGCCCGCCCACGGCGCCATGCTCTGCGCCAATCACAGCAGCAACTGGGACCCGGTCCTCATCGCCATCGCCCTGCCCATGGATTACGGTCTGCGGGCCATGGCAAAGGACTCCCTGTTCCGCTTTCCGCCGCTTCGGTGGGTCGTGGAGCATCTGGGCGCGTTCCCGGTGGCCCGCGGGCACTCGGACATCAACTCCGTCAAAACCGCCATGAAGGCCATCCGGGACGGCGAGAACCTGCTGATCTTCCCGGAGGGTACCCGGGTGGAAAAGGAGGGAGACGTTCAGGCAAAGGGCGGCGTGGCCGTCATCGGCATCCGTACCGGCGCGCAGTTCGTCCCGGTCTTTGTGGACGGGAAAAAGCGTCTTTTCCGCAAGACCCGCATCATATTCGGTGAGCCCTATCGGCCCACGTACACCGGTCGCCACGGTACGGCGGAGGAAGTGCAGGCCATCGCGGACGATCTTCTGCGCCGGGCCTATGACCTTGGAAGGGGGGACCAGACATGCCGGAAGTGATCCTGGCCAAAAGCGCCGGCTTTTGCTACGGTGTAAAGCGGGCGGTGGAAATGGCCCAGCAGACGGCGGCGGAGACCGGCGGCTGCTGGATGCTGGGAGACCTCATCCACAACACCCACGTGGTGGAGGACCTGGCCCGCCGCGGCATCCGCAAAGCCGCGTCCCCGTCCGATCTGAAAGCCGGGGAGACGGTGGTCATCCGCTCCCACGGAGAGCTTAAAAGCGTGCTGGACGATTTGGAGAGCCGTGGGGTCCACTGTGTGAACGCCACCTGTCCCAATGTCTGCCGCATCCAGATGCTGGTGGCCCAGGCGGAGCAGGAGGGACGCCAGAGCGTCATCATCGGCGAGCCCCATCATCCGGAGGTGGTGGGTGTTGCCAGCTGGTGCCGCCGCGCGCTGATCTTTGACGGGCCCGAAGCAGTAAAAATGTGGCTGGAAGAGGACCCCCACAACCGCGAAATTCCTTTAACGGTGGTGGCTCAGACCACCTGCATCCAAAAACTTTTTGAAAGTTCTTGGGAAATTCTAAAAAAAGAGTGTACAAACGTAAAAATATTTGATACAATATGCAATGCTACGCACAAACGTCAATCGGAGGCGGCAGAGATTGCCGGCAAGGTGGACGTGATGGTCGTGGTGGGAGACCGTAAAAGCGCCAACACCAAGCATCTGACGGAAATTTGCATGAAGAGATGCCCCCGCGTGATCCAGATCGAAAGCGCGGACGAGCTCTCGCCGGAATTTTTCAACGAATGCTCTGTTGCGGGTCTTACGGCTGGTGCCTCCACGCCTGCGGGCATCATTAAGGAGGTATATGCAACGATGAGCGAAGAAATCAAAGCGGCCGAGGGCAAAGAGGAGTCCTTCGAGGAATTACTGAATCAGTCTTTCAAAACTTTAAATACAGGCGAGAAGGTGACCGGTATCGTCACGGCCATCACCCCCACTGAGGTGCAGGTGGATGTTGGCGCCAAGCAGGCTGCCTACATCAAGCTCAGCGAGCTGACCGATGACCCCACCGCCAAGGCTGAGGATATCGTCCATGTGGGCGATGAGATCGAGACCTACATCGTCCGCGTCAACGACGTGGAGGGCTACGCCGAGCTCTCCAAGAAGCGTCTGGACGCCGTGAAGGTCTGGGAGAACATCGAGCAGGCCGTGGAGGACAAGACTGTCCTCGAGGGCACTGTCACCGAGGAGAACAAGGGTGGCATCGTGGTTTCCGTCAAGGGCGTGCGTGTGTTCGTTCCCGCTTCCCAGAGCGGTCAGCCCCGCGGTGCTGATCTGAGCGCCATGATCAAGCAGAAGGTGCAGCTGCGCATCACCGAGGTCAACCGTGCCCGCCGCCGTGTGGTCGGTTCCATCCGTTCCGTCACCGACGAGGCCCGCAAGGCCGCCCAGGAGGCCGTGTGGTCCTCCATCGAGGTGGGCAAGCATTACACCGGCACCGTGAAGTCCATGACCTCTTACGGTGTGTTCGTGGACATCGGCGGTGTGGACGGCATGGTACATATCTCCGAGCTGAGCTGGAGCCGTATCAAGACCCCCTCCGAGGTGTGCAAGGTGGGCGACACCCTGGACGTGTACGTCATCTCCTTCGATCCCGAGAAGCACAAGATCTCCCTGGGCGTCAAGGACCGCACCGTCAACCCCTGGGATGTGTTCATGAACAAGTACAGCGTGGGCGACGTCGCTTCCGTGCGCATCGTCAAGCTGATGACCTTCGGCGCTTTCGCTGAGGTCGTTCCCGGTGTGGACGGTCTGATCCACATCTCCCAGATCGCTGATCGCCGCATCGACAAGCCCGAGGACGTTCTCTCCGAGGGCCAGATCGTGGATGCCAAGATCACTGCCATCGACGAGGAGAAGCAGAAGATCTCCCTGTCCATCCGCGCTCTGCTGACTCCCGCTGCTGAGGAGCCCGCCGAGGAAGAGTAATCATCGAATAAAAAAGAGCAGACCTGCGGGTCTGCTCTTTTTTAGAAAATTTTGTGATTTTTTTCACGTTTTCCATTGCAATGCGCCCCGCTCTATGTTATAATCTTGACAATGTGAAGTATGACAACCCCTGAGACATCATACAGGGACATCATTTATAACGGGAGGATTATCATGAGCTATCAGGAAGAGTACAAGCAGAAACTCAAAACCGCTGACGAGGCAGTCAAGGCCGTCAAGTCCGGCGACTGGGTGGACTTTGGCTGGAGCGTCTGCACCCCCAAGGCACTGGACAAGGCGCTGGCCAAGCGCAGCGAGGAACTGACCGACGTGAAGCTCCGCGGCGGTATCCTCACCAGCCGTCCCGCGGTTTTTGACGTGCCCAATGTGGCCGAGCATTTCACTTGGAACTCCTGGCATATGTCCGGTGTGGAGCGCAAGGCCATCAGCGAGGGCTTTGCTTACTTTGCCCCCATCCGTTACTCCGAGCTGCCCAGCTATTACCGCAACTGCATCGGTCAGACCGACGTGGCCATGTTCCAGGTCGCTCCCATGGACGAGCACGGCTGGTTCAACTTCGGACCCTGCGCCTCTCATATGAAGGCCGTCTGCGAGACCTCCAAGACCATCATCGTGGAAGTCAACAAGAACATGCCCGTCTGCTTCGGCGGCTTTGACAACTGCGTCCACATCAGCGACGTGGACATGATCGTGGAAGGGGAGAACCCCGCCATCGAAGAGCTGGGCGGCCCCGGCGAGGCTTCCGAGGTGGATCTGGCCGTTGCCAACCTGGTGGTCCCCGAGATCCCCAACGGTGCCTGCCTGCAGCTGGGCATCGGCTCCATGCCCAGCGCCATCGGCAAGATGATCGCTGAGTCCGACCTGAAGGATCTGGGCGTGCACACCGAGATGTACGTGGACGCTTTCGTGGATATGTCCAAGGCCGGCCGCATCACCGGTCTGCGCAAGCCCTTCGACCGGGGCCGTCAGACCTATGCCTTCGCCGCCGGCACCAAGAAGCTTTACGACTTCCTGGACGGCAACCCCGAGTGCATGGCCGCTCCCGTCAGCTATGTGAACGACATTGCCCGCGTCTCCCAGATCGATAACTTCATCTCCATCAACGGCGCCGTGGACATCGATCTTTACGGCCAGGTCTCTTCCGAGTCCTCCGGCACCCGCCACATCTCCGGTGCAGGCGGCCAGCAGGACTTCGTTATGGGCGCATACCTGGCCAAGGGCGGCAAGAGCTTCATCTGCTGCTCCTCTTCCTACATGGACAAGAAGACCGGCCAGCTCAAGTCCCGCATTCGTCCCACCATGCTGGAAGGCACCGTCATCACCGCCACCCGCACCAACCTCCACTGGCTGGTGACCGAGTACGGCAAGGTCAATGTCAAGGGCCTGACCACCTGGGAGCGCGCCGAGGCCATCATCTCTGTTGCCCATCCTCAGTTCCGCGAGGAGCTGATCGCCGAGGCAGAGAAGATGCACATCTGGCGCCGGTCCAACAAGAAGTAATCTCCACCCATCGAATACTGGCGGTATAGCATATACCGCCAGTATTTTTTTGCGCAAAGAACAGGAAAAACCGCTTGTAAATTGACAATTATAGGGCTATAATTACTTTTGAGTAAATATTTGTTTTTGTGAGGTGTAAACAAAAGCGGGTACCCGGCACCGCGTGGACGGGAAAGGAAAGGTTTTTCATGTTCAGCATCGGGGATCTGGTTGTCCATCCCATGCATGGAGCAGGCGTCATCGATGGGATCATTCGCGAAAAGATCGCGGGCAGCACACAGGACTATTATGTGTTCAAAATGCCGGTCGGAGGGCTTCTTCTGAAGATCCCCGTGGCCAACAGTCAGGCCATCGGGATCCGGCAGATCATTTCCAAGCCGGAGGCGGAGTCTTTGCTGACCTCCATTCCGGATATGGAAGTGGAGAGCTGTACCAACTGGAACAAGCGCTATCGGGAGAACATGGTCCGCCTGAAAAGCGGGGACCTCTACGAGGTTGCCCGGGTGGTCAAGGCGCTCATGCACCGGGACCGTCAGCGGGGGCTGTCCACCGGGGAGCGGAAGATGCTGCACAACGCCCGCCAGATTCTCTTATCCGAAATCGTCATGGCGGAAAACGAGACGTACGACAAGATCGAAGCTCGTCTGGATCAGGCCATGATGCAGACGCCCGCGTCCCACTGACCACACCAGGAAAGGTAGAATCCGATGTTTCCTTTTTTCAAAAAGCGTAAAGATGCCCGGCGGCCCCACTGCGCTGCATTGGTGGCCGCTGCCGGCAGTTCCACCCGGATGGGCGGGATCAATAAACTGCTGCAGCCGCTGGACGGCGTTCCCGTGTTGGTCCGCACACTGCAGGCACTCCAAAGCGCCCAATGTGTGGACGAGATCATCGTGGCCACCCGGGAGTGCGATCTGGTGGAGATCGCGGACCTTTGCCGTACATATGGGATCTCCAAATGCAAAAAAGTGATCCGCGGCGGTGAGAGCCGCGCCCACTCCGTAATGCTGGCCGCTCTGGAAGCCGACGAGGGCACAGAGCTGCTGGCCGTGCAGGATGGCGCCCGCCCCCTGGTCACTCCCGCACTGATCGACGCCGTTATCCATGCGGCGGAGCGCTGCGGCGCCGCCGCCCCCGCCGTGGCGGTCAAGGACACCATCAAGGAAGCGGACAGCAGCGGTGTCGTGGTGCGCACGCTGGAGCGCAGCGCCCTGCGGGCCGTGCAGACCCCGCAGGTCTTTTCCGCCGATCTGCTCAAAGGTGCCCTCCAATCGGCGCTGGAACAGCACATCCCCATCACGGACGACTGCTCCGCCGTGGAGCGGCTCGGAAAGGAAGTCCTCCTGATTGAAGGGGAGGAGAGTAACCTGAAGATCACCACGCCGGGCGATCTCGTCCTGGCTGAGGCCATTTTGCAGGCCAGGGAGGAAACGGAATGACAAATCTTCGCATCGGACACGGATATGACGTCCACCGCCTGACAGAAAACCGCCGCCTGATTTTGGGCGGCGTGGACATTCCCTGGGAAAAGGGTCTTCTGGGACATTCCGACGCAGACGTCCTGACCCATGCCATCATGGATGCCCTCACCGGCGCGGCCCGGCTGGGGGACATCGGCAAGCTGTTTCCCGACACGGATCCCGCCTATGCGGGCATCTCCAGCCTGAAACTTCTTTCCCACGTGGCGCGGCTGCTGGATGAAGCCGGTTATGATGTGGTCAATCTGGACGCCGTGCTGCTGGCTCAGGCACCCAAGGTAGGTCCGTACCGCCGGCAGATGGAGGAAAATCTGGCCCAGGCGCTGGGGATCGATCCCAGCCAGGTCAACGTGAAGGCCACCACGGAAGAAGGTCTCGGTTTCACCGGAGACGGCTCCGGAATGGCCGCCCACGCAGTGGTGCTGCTGGAAAAACGCTGAATCCCAGAAAGGAAGCCCGTTGAGGGCTTCCTTTTTTGTTCTTGAAAGGAACAGTTCTGCTCCACGCGCATAGGATGGGGGGAGAGGAGGCGTGAACGTGGAGCATTATCTGATTATCGCCCGCTCCGTGACCTATGCCCAGCGGATACAGCGCGCCCTGGGCCAGGCGGGAATTCGCAGCCAGATCTATCGCGCGCCCAGAGACCTGACAGACATGGGCTGTGCCTACGCCGTGGAACTCTCCGCGCCGGATCTGGCTTCCGCCCTGCAAGTCCTTCACAGGGAGCGTCTTGACCCTGTTCAAATATTTCTTTCCCAAAAGGGTTCGTTTCTGGAGGTGCGCCCATGATCTACTTTGACAGCGCGGCCACAACTTTTCAAAAGCCGCCGGAGGTGGCCGCCGCCGTAAAGGAGGCCATGGCCACCATGAGCTCTCCCGGGCGGGGCGGATACAGCTCCGCCATGCTGGCAGCGGATACGGCCTTCGCCTGCCGCAGTGAGCTGGCGGAGCTGTACCACCTGGAAAGCCCGGAGCAGGTGGTGTTTACCATGAACGCCACCCATGCGCTGAATATTGCCATCAAAAGCCTGGTCCCGCCCGGCGGACGGGCGGTGATCTCCGGCTACGAGCACAACGCAGTGACCCGCCCCCTGGCCGCCCTGGGCGCCAAGGTAGAAGTGGCGTCAGGCAGCCTGTTTCACCCGGAGCAGGTAGCCGATGCATTTGACCGGCTCATCGTTCCCGGTGTGGATGCCGTAATCTGCAACCATGTGTCCAACGTATTCGGGTTCGTTCAGCCGGTGGAGGACGTGGCGGCACTGTGCCGGCAGCGGGGCGTGCCGCTGATCGTGGACGCCTCCCAGTCCGCAGGGATCCTCACGTTGGATCTTCCCGCGCTGGGCGCCGCCTTCATCGCCATGCCGGGTCACAAAGGGCTCTACGGCCCTCAGGGGACCGGTGTACTTTTGTGTGGCAGTGGATCGCCCATCCGGCCGTTGATGGAAGGGGGGACCGGCAGCCTTTCCATCCAGCAGGAAATGCCGGATTTCCTGCCGGACCGGCTGGAGGCCGGCACCCACAACGTGCCCGGCATCGCAGGTCTCCTGGAAGGCGTGCGCTTCGTCCGCCGGGTAGGCGCAGATCAGATCTGCTATCACGAGCGCCTGCTGGCCCGCCAGGCATTTCTGGGGCTCTCTGCACTGCCTGGTATTCAGGTATATGCCCGGCCGGACCTGGCCCATCAGGCAGGCGTGCTTTCCTTTACAGCCAAGGGCCACGATGTGGAGCAGATTGCCTCCGCCCTGGGGCAGCAGGACATTGCCGTCCGGGCAGGGCTCCACTGCGCTCCCTCGGCCCACCGGCAGGCAGGTACGCTGGAAAGCGGCACCGTCCGTGTCAGCTTCTCTCATTGGAACACCATGGGGGAAGTAGAGCAGTTTTTGGATGCCATGCGCCAGATTCTTCGGTGATTTTCTGAACAGACCGTGAATTTTCCCATGGATTGCCTTGCAATCCCTTGGTATTTTTTATATAATCAAGTGTATTCATGGCCTGAAGGAGATGAGGAAATCTCAATGGAAGTGAAACTTGCGGAACTGCCGCTGGTCATTGGCCGGTATCTGCTGATGATCCAGCTGACAGACCTTCTGGATATCGGCATCATGATCTTTGTCCTGTACAAGGTTTTGATGCTGGTGCAAAGCACCAAGGCAGCCAGTCTTTTGAAGGGCCTGTTCGTCTTTCTGGGCGCGCTGCTGCTTTCGTATATTTTCCAGCTCCACAGCGTCAACTATATTTTGAGCAGCATGGTGGATATGGGTGTGCTGGCACTCATCATCCTGTTCCAGCCGGAGATCCGCCGAATCCTGGAGCAGATGGGCAGCAAGCGGTTCATCGCTTTCTTCTCCCATACAGAGGATGTCAATGTGATCGAACAGACCATCGGGCAGACCGTCCTGGCCTGCACGGAGATGTCCCAGTCCCGTACCGGTGCGCTCATCGTCTTTGAGCGGGAAATGCTGTTGGACGACATGGTGCGCAGCGGCACGGTGCTGGATGCTTCGGTCTCCAGCGAGCTTTTGAAGAATATTTTCTTCGTAAAAGCCCCTATGCATGACGGCGCCGTCATCGTCCGGGACGGGCGCGTGCTTGGCGCCGGGTGCATGTTGCCGCTGAGCAAAAATGTGAATCTCAGCCGGGATCTGGGTATGCGTCACCGGGCCGGCATCGGCATGAGTGAGAACTCCGATGCAGTGGTGGTGATCGTCTCGGAGGAGACCGGCTCCATCTCCGTGGCCATCGGCGGTATGCTCAAGCGTCACCTGAAGCCGGAAACATTGGAAAATCTCCTGCGCAATGAGCTGCTCCCGCAGGATGGAGAGGATCCCGCCAGACAGAAGTTCTCTCTGGCGGGCCTTTGGGACGCCATGACAGCCCGTCGGAACGGAGGCAGCCATGAAGATTGATATTCGAAAGCGCAAGGCCTTTTACATCGCTCTGGCCACGTTGATGGCCGTCACCATCTGGATCTATGTGGACATGACCGGCAGCCCCGACGGTACGGCGCGGATCATGACCAAGGAATTTAAGGACATCCCCATCGAGTACCTTTGGGAGGACACCGTTCTGGCTGACCGGGGTCTGATGCTGCTGGAAGAGGGGACAGACACCACGGTGGACGTGACGCTCCGGGGCACACGCTGGAATCTGGCCATGATCGACCGGGATGATATCCTCATTCAGGCAGACCTGTCCAATATCACCACCACCGGCGTACAAACGGTCTCCAACAAAACGGGCTTCACCACCCGCAGCCTCAGTCAGATCGTGGAATTTGCGGACATCAAGCCGTATACTGCCACCGTCAACATCGGTGAGCTGTACAGCAAGACCGTGGACGTGCACTGTGAGGTGGTCGGAAATGTGGCGGAGGGCTATTCCGCCGGTGAGCTGACCATTTCGCCGTCCACGTTTGAAATCCGCGGCCAGCAGGAGATCCTGGACCAGGTCAGCTACGCCAAGGTCACGCTGGACATCGGCACAGATGCGGTTTCCTCCGTTTCCCAGCTGCTGGATTTCGAGTTCTATGACGCCAACGACCAGCTGCTGGATGATAAGGACATCCACTCCAACGTGGATCAGGTCCAGGTAAATCTGCCGGTCAACGTCACCAAGGAACTGACGCTGACGGTGGACTTCCGGGAATCTCCCGGTGCCCGTCAGTCCAATGTGGTGGTAGACATCAATCCCAAATCCGTCACCGTGACCGGCGAGGCGGACGTTCTGCGGGATGTGGACACCCTGGTCCTCTCTGAATTTGATCTGACCAAGCTGGACAGCTCCGCAGTCTACAATTACGTGATCCCCATTCCGGAAGGCTGCGAGAATCTCAGCGGTGTCTCCCAGGCCACCATGCGGCTGCACTTCAAGGACATGACCACCGCCACGGTGACCACCGACCGGATCCGCTACGAAAACCTGAACACAGAGGGCCGCCAGGTAGATCTCCTGACCATGGAAGTGAGCGTGGATATCTTCGGCACCCACGCGGATGTGGAAGCTGTCACGGGAGACGATATCATAGTCGTGGCTGACCTGACGGACTTCAATAACGCCGTGGGCAGCTATACCGTCCCCGCCAAGGTGCTGATCAACAGCGGCGGCGATGTGGGTGTTTCCGGTACCTACCAGGTCCGGGTCAACATTTCCGATGCGCCGGAGGACCAGCCCACGGAGGAAGAGCCCGGGGAAGAATCTGCGGAAGAGCCCGCACAATAGCGGGACAGCGCGCTGTTTTCCATGCGCCGTCCCAGGAGGTTTCATATGACACAAGTTGCAACTGTTGAGAGAATTTTGGACAAAACCCATGCGGAGATCTCCGTTCCCCGCAAGTCTGCCTGCGGACATGACTGCGAAGAGTGCGCCGGGTGCGGCGTGACCGGCGCGGCAGTCCGGGCAAAGGCCATCAACCCCATCGACGCCCGTCCCGGGCAGAAGGTGGTGGTGGAGAGCAGCACCAGCAAAATGATGCACATCATCGCGCTGGTCTACCTGACGCCGGTGGCCCTGTTTTTGCTGTGCTATCTGCTGGCCGTGGCCTTCGGCGCCGGCGTGGCAGTGCAGTATTCCCTGGCTGCGGTGGGCTTTGCCGCCGGGATCGCCATTGCCATTGCCTATGACCGCCGGCTGAAAAAGCAGGGAGGACTCATCTTCCGCATCGTCCGCTTGTTTTAATGTACGGCTACGTTCGCCCGCCCTTAGGGGCTTTGGACGAGGAAGAGCGGCTGCGGTTCCAGCGTGCTTACTGCGGTCTTTGCCATACGCTGGGACGGCAGTACGGCCCTGCCGCACGCTTCATTCTCAATTATGATTTCACCTATCTCACCATCCTTCTCTCCGCGCCGGACGAGGGACCCGCTCTGCACAGCCGATGCATCGCCTCGCCCCATCGCAAGCGTCCCTTCCTGCAAAGCAGTTCCGCCATGGAGCTGGCAGCGGACGAGAGCATCATCCTCGCTTACTGGCAGCTGCGGGATGGCGTGGAGGATCATGACTGGCTCCACGGCGCCAAATATCGGGCAGCTTCCTCTGTGCTGGAACCGGCTTACCGGAAAGCTGCCGGGCTTCGTCCCGACTTTGACGCAGCGGTAAAAACCCAGCTTGCCATTTTGGGACAGCTGGAACGGGAGCAATGCCCCTCCATGGATCAGGCAGCAGACGCATTTGCCGTTTTGCTGGAGCGCAGTGCAGACCAGGTGAAAGACGCGGTCCAGCGCCGGGTGCTTGCCCAGATGCTCTATCATCTGGGACGCTGGATCTATTTGATCGACGCAGCGGATGATTTGAAAAAAGATGCCCGTTCCGGGAATTATAACCCTGTGGCTCTGCGCTTTGGGCTGCAGGGCGGCGTCTGGACACCGGAGAGCCGGCATGTTTTTGCCCAGTCTCTGGATCACTCCGTCCGCATGATCGCCACAGCCTACGAGCTGGGAAGCTTCGGCTGCTGGTCACCCCTTTTGGAAGCCACCATATACAGCGGTCTTTTCCAGGTAGGGAAAGCCGTGCTGGACGGCACCTTCCGCCCCAGGACACGGGGAATAGAAAGAAAACGCAAGAATGTTGAGGAAAGCAAATGAACGATCCTTATGAAGTTTTGGGCGTGCCCGAAACCGCCACCGATGAAGAAGTCAAGAAAGCTTACCGGGAGCTGGCCCGCAAGTACCATCCCGATAACTACCATGACAACCCCCTGGCGGATCTGGCGCAGGAAAAAATGAAAGAGATCAACGCGGCCTATGAGCAGATCACCCGGGACCGTGCCCGGGGCGGCTCCCAGGGCAGCGGATATGGCGGCAGCCAAAGCGGCTACGGCGGCGCCTATCAGCGTCAGCAGTACGGCGGCTCCTACGGAAGTGCGTCCGGCAGCTCCGTGCTGCAGCAGGTCCGTCTCGCCATCAACTCCGGAAACCTGAGCCGGGCAGAGGCCCTTCTGGCCAATTACAGCGACCATAACGCCGAGTGGAATTTCCTGCGCGGCGCCGTGTGTTATCGCCGGGGCTGGATGGACGAGGCCCGCCGCTATTACCAAACTGCCTGCCAGATGGACCCGGGAAACGCCGAGTACCGGGCTGCTCTGGACTTCATGGAAAACGCCGGACAGACCACCTACCGCCCCGGCGGGACCGTGTTCGGAACGGACTTGTGCGGGTCCAATCCCTGCCTGAGCCTGTGCTGCGCCTATACGCTTTGCAGCGGCGGCGGAGTTATTTGCTGTCCCATCTGCTGACAGCCGTGCCGATTTGTGATAGAATGGAGAGGAAGTTACCGTGATCAAAAGTATGACCGGCTATGGCCGGGCGCGCATGGAGCTGCACAAACGGGACATCACCGTGGAAGTGCGCTCTGTCAATAACCGTTATCTGGACTGCACCGTGAAAATGCCCCGGATGTACGCTTTTGCCGAGGAGGCCGTGAAGGGCCGCGTGCAAAAGGCTGTCTCCCGCGGCAAGGTGGATGTGTTCATCACTGTGGATGCCTCCGCCGCGGACGTGGCCAAGGTCAGCGTGAACCAGGAGCTGGCCGCCCAGTATGCCGCCGCGCTGCAGACGCTGTCCTGCCTGTGCGGCAGTGAGACCTATCAGGTGAGCCCGGAGACCCTGGCCCGCTTCCCGGATGTGCTGACCGTCACCAAGGCAGACGAGGATCTGGAGACCGTCAGCGAAGATCTTTGCACCGTGCTGGACGAGGCCCTCAAGGCATACAATGCCATGCGCGCCGTGGAGGGCGAGAAGCTTGCTCAGGACATCGCCTCCCGGCTGGACACCATTGACGAATGCACCGGCCGTGTGGAAGCCCGTTCTCCCGAGACGGTGGCGGAGTATCGGGCCAAGCTGACCGCCCGCATGCAGGAGGTACTGCAAAGCACCACCATCGATCCCCAGCGTATCCTCACCGAGGCCGCCATCTACGCCGACAAGGTGGCCGTGGACGAAGAGACGGTGCGCCTG
>CABQCB010000017.1 GCA_902462475.1 uncultured Oscillibacter sp.
CAGCGGAGACCTCACCGGGGAACTTGCCGTGCACGCTGTCGTACTTGAGCATGTAGGCCATGTACTCGGGGTTCATGAAGGGGTCGTTCAGGCCGACAACCTCAACATCGTCACGGTTGAGAGCGGCGCGGAACACGAGGCGGCCGATGCGGCCAAAGCCGTTGATACCAATCTGGGTTTTCATAGTCAAATAGACTCCTTTCATAACCGGCGGAACGGGGATATACCGCCGAAACGTTTGCGTAATCGTTTTGTTTAATCGTTTTACAGGAGTATACTATCACACCGGGATTGGTTTGGCAACTGTCATTTCAAATAACAATGGGATAGTTAAATTGTGATTTATGATAAAAAGAATGGACTTTTCCATAAAGAAATGACGAAATCTGGTGAAAAGTGCTTGACGTACCGGAGGCACTGTCATATACTGTGGGGGAAAATTGATTACGCAATGTTGAAACCGATTACGCAATGAGGAAAACGCCAATGAAAGTGACCATCAGTGACGTGGCAAAGCTGGCGGGTGTCTCCACTGCCACCGTGTCTCACACCATCAATAATACCCGCTATGTCTCCGAGGAGACCAAGGAGAAGGTATACCAGGCCATTGCCGAGCTGGGCTATACGCCGGATGCCTCCGCCCGCAGTTTCCGCACGGGAAAGAAAAAGACCATCGGCTTCATCGTGCCGGATATTGCCAACAAGTTCTTCGCCACCATGATCGAGTCGGTGGAGACTTGCCTTGCCCAGCATGGGTATCATCTCATCATCGCCAACACCAAGGAGGATATGGAGCGGGAGGAGACCAACATCCGCCTGCTCTCCGCAGGACTGGTGGACGGTCTGCTCATTGCCAGCACCATGGAGGATTTTTCCCGGCTGGACGCGCTGATCCCCGCCGGCTTCCCGGTGGTGCTGGTGGACCGTACCTTTGATGTGAAGAAGTACTCCTCTGTGTGCGTGTCCAACTTCCGGCCCATCTACCGCAGCGTCTGCCGCCTGGCCGGCAAGGGGGCCCGCCGCATCGGCATCATCGGCGGCCTGCCGCGGCTGTCCACCACCCGGGAGCGCATCTCCGCCTATCAGCAGGCGGTGGCGGACTGCGGATTGCCGGAGGATGAGTCCCTTATCCGCTACGGCAACTCCATGGAGGACAGTGCCCACACCTGTTTGGACGAGTTGCTGGAGCGCAAGTGCGACGCCATCATCGTCTGCCAGGGCCTCATGGGCGCCGAGACCATCGTGCATTTGCACAAAAAGGGCATCCGGCTGGCCCAGGATATCGATCTGGTGAGCTTTGTGGACTATGATTCCAGCATCTATCAGCTCTATGACAACCAGATGGACTCCATCATCCAGCCGGTGGAGGAGCTGGGACAGGCTGCTGGCGAGCAGATCCTGCGGCGGATCGAGGACCCGGAGGCCCGGATCTTTGAAAAGGTCCTCACCTCTACCTACAAGCCCTATCAAACGCCCCAGTCCTGGGCGCATTCCGACCGATAACCGAAAAAAACGAGGCACGCCTGGCGTGCCTCGTTTTTTTACTTCAGCGGGTAAAGGAGAGGTGGAAGCGGCTGCCCGCGTCCCCGGCGAATACCACCAGTCCGCCCTCCTCCAGAGGGGCCTTGGTGTCGTCCCACAAGACGGAGGAAGCGGTGAGGTAGCCCTCGGGATTGTAGACCCAGAAGCCGCCGTCACCCTCCACCTGGACGGACATGGCGGTCCAGGCGGCATCTTCCCCGATCCGGTACCAGCGGGCGTAGCCGTCCGGCTGGATGGTGCTGTACGACCAGCCGGAGCCGGTGAAGAGCTCCGGTGCGTCCTCCTGGGCAAGATAAAGAGTGGCGCCTGCGGTGAGATAGGTGTCACCGTTCTCCTCGCGAACGGTCATGTCGTAGCCGTCCCGGCCGCCGGTGCCCGGCAGCTGGAGCTCATAGCGGGCGGAGGCAGCGTCCACGATCCGGTCGGAGCCCACATAGCCCGGCGCGGACTGGGGCGCCTGGGACACCTGCGCGGCGCTCTCCGTCAAGGAGAGGTAGACCTGGGAGGTATAGGGCTCCGTCAAAGGCAGGAAGCTGGTGACGGACAGGGCATCCCAGGCGCTTTGTACCTCCGGCGAGACCTGGTTTTCCGGCATCCGCACGGCTGCGTAGTTGCTCATGGGCAGCGCGCCAAGTCCCGGCAGCGCGCCGAAGGCCTTCTGGTAGAGATAGGTCTCGCCGTTGGACTCCGTCACAAAGGACAAAAGCGACAGGTTGTTCGCATCCCGGAAGGTTCCGTCAGAGTAGTAGGAGAACACCTGCGCGGGAAGATCGGGGAAGTTGAGATAGGCCAGTGTCAGCTTCCCGTCGGCGGAGACATCCACCCGGTATTGGGCGGTGGTGGAGCCGTAATAGCCGGAAAAAGCGGTCAGCTCGGCGGGCATGGAGGCGGCCTGGGCGTCCGGCAGGGCGGGGATGGTCTCATCCACCGCGACGCCGTCCTGCCGGAGTGCTTCCGTGAGGAGGCGGGCGGCGGCCAGTTCGTTGTAGGCGGAGGAGCCGCCGGAGGAGAGCACGGCGGCGGCCATGCGGTGCTCGGGCAGCACGATGAGCCCCGCATGGTAGCGCAGGGTGTCGCCGCCCTTGACCAGGGCCTGGATGCCGTTTTGGGAGAAGGGGAAGAAGGACACGCAGTCCCAGCCAAGACCGTAGCTGAGAAGATCCAGCGTGTCGTCCGGCCAGACGCCCCGGTCGTACTCCGGTGCCGCCATGGCTTTGCGGGAGGAGGCGGAGAGCAGGGTGCTGTCCGTCAGCGCGCCGCCGAAAGCTGCCAGGTCCGAGGCGGAGGCGTACAGCCCGCCGGCACCCACGGCGTTGAGGCAGTCCTGCGGGAGGGGGCGGGGATCGTTTGCAGAGTAGGTCTTGGCCAGAAGAGCGGTGTCAAAATCGTCGCCGGGGGCAAAGGTACTCTCCAGGCCGGCAGGAGCAAGGATGTTCTCGCGGACGTATTCCATGAAGTCCTGGCCGCTGACGGCTTCCACGATCAGCTGGGCCAGGGTGAAGCCGTCATTGCAGTAGACGCTGTATGTACCGGGGTCAGCCACCAGGCGCTGGGTGGAGAGGGTCTCCAGCAGATGGTCCACAGCGGAGTCATCTGCGTCATCAAACAAGATGGCACCGGCCAGACCGCTGCCCATGAGGCCGGAGGAGTGGTTGAGCAGCATCCGCACAGTAATGTCCCGGTAGCGGGGATCCGCCATGCGGAACTGGGGCAGATAGCGGGTGACGGGGGCGTCCAGAGACACGTGGCCCTGCTCGGCCAGCTGCATCACGGCCACGGTGGTGTAGATCTTGCTGACAGAGCCGATGCCATAGAGGATGTCGTCCGTAAGGGCCCGGTCCTCCGACTTGGAATAGACGCCGCTGCTGCCGGTGAGGATGATCTCACCGTCCTTCCAAAGAGCGTATTGCACGCTGGTGGCACTGCCGTATTCCAGAGCGGCCAGGGCGGTGGAGACGGCGGTTTCCTCCAAAGAGGGAGCTGTGTCATCAGTTTGGGCGGCCAGTGCCGGAGCCGACAGACTCAGGGACAGCACCAGCGCCATGAGCAGCGCCAGACAGCGTTTTTTCCGTACGATCATTGCAGGACCTTCCTTTCATCTTGCGTGTGGCGGATATCTCGTAAGGAGAGGATACACCATCCACCCGGGGGAAGGTCAAGCATTTTTTGAAAAGAAGAGGCGCGCGGCAGACGCAAGCTTCTGTTGTCCCGCAGGGGAGAATGTGGTATACTGCTGCTTGTGGCTGCGGGGAGTATAGCTGCCCCGCCGCTCCTACGCGCCTGTGATGGAATTGGTAGACATGCGAGATTTAGGTTCTCGTGCAGCGATGCGTGTGGGTTCGAGTCCCTTCAGGCGCACCAAAAAAGAAAGACATCTGCTGGAAGCGGGTGTCTTTCTTTTTTGGTTTCCGCTATCCGCCATTTCATGCAAAGAGGATCGTGCGCATGTTGTGCTCATGCACGGGCGGCAGCGCCTCTTACCTGATCACTCAGCATCGTGTCGGCAAACTGGATCAGCTCTTCGGGGGTGCGGTCGATCTCGCCCAGCAGCCAGCTTTCCATGATGCCGGCCAGAGCCACCACATAAAAGTGGGTCAGTGTTTCCACGTCCATAAACGAATCCAGGTGGCTCCGCACCCCGATTTCATCGGCAAGCTGTTCGATGGTGAGGTGAATGATGGCATAGATATCCGATTCAAAAAAGCGCTTGATGTGGTCATGGCCCATGGAGCGCAGCGCGCACAGGCACACCGCGCGATTCTCCTCCAGATAGCGGAACAGCTGGAGCAGTCCCTCTTTCCACAAAAGGGCCCCTTCCTGCTGGCGCAGCAGCGAGATGGCCTCGTTTTCAAACATCCAGCGCAGCAAATCGTAAATATCTTCAAAGTGGTAGTAAAAACTCTGGCGGCGCATACCGCAGGCGTTCGTCAGCTCAGAGATCGTGATCTTATCCAGCGGCTTTTGCGCCATGGCTTCTTTCAAAGCGGCAGCAAGCTCGCGCTTGGTCTGTTCGGAAACGGAGAGATTCTTTTGACTCATGAATGCATTCACCTTCTCATTTTATAGTATAGCATAGCGCCCCGGCTTCTTCCATCGGTCAGATGCCCCCCTGGTGTCAAAATTCTGACATCGGGGGCTTTTTGTCCTTTGCACCCGCTGCGAAAGACGGATAGCATAAGAGAGAACGCTCGCAGGACAGAGGAGGAAGATCAGATGAAAGAGTACAGGATCGTCTTGGAAAGTCAGCTCGGCCCTCGGAACGGCATGCTTCGCCTGAAAGAAGAGAGGGCGGGAACTGTGACCGGGTCGATCACCCTGCTTGGTGTTGAAAACGCCGCGTCCGGCCAGTGGATCGGCAAGCACTCGCTTCGCCTGTGGCACCATCTGCGTACCCATGTCAGCGATCTGGAATGTGTTTCTGTATTCGAGCTGGATGGCGACAGCATTTCCGGCACACTGCAAAATGACAAGACCACCATGCGCTGGCATGGAAAGAATGACCGCAGAGAAAGGGGAAAACGAAAAGAATGACGGAGAACAAAAAAGCAGGCGGCGGCTTCATGACAAAGCTTGCCACATTCATCGTGGATAAGCGGAATCTGTTTTTCCTGCTTACCATCATCATGCTGATCTTTTCCGCTTTTTCCCGCAACTGGGTGGAGGTAGAGAGCGAACTTGCCGCCTATCTGCCCGCGGACTCGGAGACCCGGCAGGCCCTGGACATTATGGAAGAGCAGTTTGTCACCTACGGCAGCGCCCGGATCATGGTGGCCAACATCTCGCAGGACAAGGCCGAGGAGCTGAAAGATCAGATCGCTGGCATAAAAGGTGTGCAGAGCGTGGAATACGACAACACCGAGGACCACTACAACAACGCGTCCGCGCTGTATGCCGTCACGTTTGACTATGATGAGTCGGATGACAGCTGCCTGACCAGTCTGGAGACCATAAAATCCGCGCTCTCGTCCTACGATGTCTATGTCTCCACCGAGCTGGGCAACACCGAGCAGGAGGCCATCGACAGCGAGGTCCGCGTCATCATGGTCTATGTGGCTGTGATCATCGTGCTGGTGCTGCTGTTCACATCCCAGACCTATGCGGAGGTCCCTGTGCTGATCTTGACCTTCGTGGTTGCCATGATCATGAATCTGGGCACCAATTTCCTGCTGGGGAAGATCTCCTTTGTGTCCAATTCCGTGACCAGCATCCTTCAGCTGGCGCTGTCGCTGGACTATGCGGTCATCTTCTGCAACCGCTATAAAGAAGAGCATCAGACCCTTCCTATCCGGGAGGCGGTCATCGTGGCGCTGAGCAAGTCCATCCCCGAGATCGGCGCCAGCAGCCTGACGACCATCGGCGGCCTGGTCGCCATGATGTTCATGCAGTTCCGCATCGGCTCGGATATGGCGATCTGCCTGATCAAGTCGATCCTGTTCGCGCTGCTTTCCGTATTCGTTGTGATGCCGGGCCTTTTGATGCTGTTCGGCCCGCTGATGGACCGCACGGAGCACCGCAATTTTGTGCCTAAGATCCCCTTCGTGGGCAAGTTTGCCTACAAAACGAGACATATCGTGCCGGTCCTGTTCACCATTGTGATCGTTATCGCATTCCCGCTCAGCCAGAAGTGCCCCTACGCCTATGGGGAGAGTTCACTGGAAACGCCCGTGCTCAACGAGACACAGATCGCGGAGAACATGATCAGCGACAATTTCTCCTCCGCCAATATGCTGGCGCTCATGGTGCCCGCAGGCGACTATGAAAAGGAGGCGGCCATCCTTTCCGAGCTGGAGCAATACGATGAGGTGGACTACGCCATGGGCATCGCCAATGTGGAGGCCATGGACGGCTATACGCTGGCGGACCAGCTGACCCCCCGGGAGTTTGCAGAGCTGACGGAGCTGGACTATGAGGCAGCGAAGGTGGTTTACGCCGCTTATGCCGCCGAGCAGGAGGAATACGGCCAGATCCTGGGCAATCTGGACGGCTATGAGGTACCTCTGATCGATATGTTCCTCTTTGTCTGCGATCAGGTGGACTCCGGCATTGTGACGCTGGACGAAGAGCAGACCGATATGCTCAACGAGGCCTACACCCAGATGACCGCTGCCAAAAAGCAGCTGCAGGGCACCGATTACAGCCGCATGCTGGTGTATCTGACCCTGCCGGAGAGCGGCGATGAGACCTATCAGTTCCTGGATACCGTTCAGGAGACGGCACAGAAATACTATCCGGACGAAGCGGTCTATGTGGCCGGCAACTCCACCACGGAATACGATTTCCAAAAAGCGTTTGCCCGGGACAATCTGGTGGTCAGTGTGGTGTCCATCCTCATCGTGCTGGTGGTGCTGCTGTTCACCTTCAAGTCGGCAGGCATGCCGGTACTGCTGATCCTTGTCATCCAGGGCAGTATCTGGATCAACTTCTCCCTGCCCTATCTCCTCGACGAGCCTCTGTTCTTTATGAGCTATCTGGTGGTGAGCTCCATCCAGATGGGCGCCAACATTGACTACGCCATCGTGGTAGCCAACCGCTATCAGGAGCTGAAAGAGCAGATGCATCACCGGGATGCCATCATTGAGACCATGAACTTCGCCTTCCCCACCATCATTACATCCGGCACCATTTTGGCGGTGGCCGGCACCCTGATCGGCATGATGACCTCCACGGCGTCTATTACCGGCATCGGCCAGAATCTGGGGCGCGGCACCATCATCTCCATCCTGCTGGTCATGTTCGTACTGCCGCAGATCCTGCTGGTGGGCGGAAAGATCGTGGATATGACCGCCTTTGAGATGCCGAATGTCACAAAGAAGCACAGCGGCCGCGGACGCGTCCGGGTGGACGGCATGGTGCGCGGCGAGATCCGCGGCGTAGTCAGCGGCATAATGCACGCTACCGTGGACGGCGAGGTAGACCTGAATCTGATCTCGGGCACCGCATCGGAGGAGGATGAAGATGAAACGGAATAACTTTAAAAAGAAAAAAGAGCGGTGGATCGCCGCCGGCCTTGCGGTCGTTCTGCTGGCAGGTTTTCTGTTTCCTGTGCTGGCCTATGCCGCTGAGACCGTGGACGGCGCCATCCACATCCAGTCCCAGCAGGATCTGCAGATCCTGGCGGAAAACTGCCGGCTGGACACATGGTCCCAGGGCAAGACCGTGATCCTGGACCGTGACATCACCCTGGATGAAGATGCGCAGGATTTTTTGCCCATCCCCACCTTCGGCGGGACCTTTGAGGGCGGTGGCCACACCATCAACGGATTTTCCCTCACCGGGGAGGATTCCAACGCCGGACTGTTTGACACCCTGCAGGAAAGTGCCGTGGTGAGCCGCCTGACCGTGGTGGGTCAGGTGACGCCAAGCGGTGCCGGTGATACCATCGGCGGCATCGCAGGCACCAACTATGGAAAACTGGTGGACTGCTCGTTTGAAGGGGCGGTGAAAGGAAAGGACACAGTGGGCGGTCTTGTGGGCGTCAATGAGACCACGGGACAGCTGATCAGCTGCCGCTGTCAGGGCATGGTCACCGGCGAGCACTATGTGGGCGGTATCGTGGGGCAAAACAGCGGCAGTGTGATCCAGTGCCGCAATGACGGCGACATCAACACCACGGCTGTGGAGGTGTCTGCGGATTTGACGGACCTTTCCCTGCTGGGGACCACGGAGAGTGTGCCCGCCGGCACGGATATCGGCGGCATCGCGGGCTTTTCCAGCGGCGTGATCCAAAGCTGCACCAACACGGGCAGTGTGGGCTATGAGCACATGGGCTACAATGTGGGCGGCATCGCGGGGCGCCAATCCGGCTATCTGGATGGCTGCCGCAACACCGGCACGGTCCAGGGCCGCAAGGATGTGGGCGGCATCGCCGGACAGCTGGAACCCCAGGTGACCCTTCGGTACAACGAGGATCTGTTGGATCAGCTGTGGGGAAAGCTGGATGCGCTGCAAAGCTTGACAGACCGGGCGGCGGACCATGCGCAAGATAGCTCTGGCCTTCTCTCCGATGACTTTGAGGGCCTGTCGGCCGACGTCGGCGACGCAAAGGACGCGATGAGCGGACTGAGCGACGCCCTTACCGACTGGGGCAATGAAAATATCGGGCAGATCAACGATGCTTCTGCCCGGCTGTCCTGGGTGATCAGCCGGACGGAGCCCGTTTTGGACAGGGTTTCAAAGTCGATCTCGCATTTGCAGACGGTATCAGAGCTGCTGGAGAGTGCAGCGGACGAGGTGGATACGGCGGACGAACAGGGAGCAGCGGCCGCTGAGGAATTGGGGCAGGCATCCCGGGAGCTGCAGGAGGCGTTCAGGCACGCGGAGAACTGCGCCGGACATCTGGGCACGGCGCTGGAGCTTGCCGGGAAGATGCTGGGCGGAGATGAGAGCGAAGAGACGACCGGCGAACTCCTGGACGAGCTGAACGCCGCGCGGGAGGACGCGCAAAGTGCAAAGACGGCGCTGGGCAGCGCTCTGTCCCACGCCGATACTGCGCGCGGATATCTGGAGAAGATGGGAGATACCGGCGCCGGAGCGCTGGAGGACGTGACGGATGCGGCGGAGCCGCTGGACCGTGCGCTGGCTTCTCTGGAAAAAGCGGTGGACGAGATGGGTGAGATCGTGGAAACGCTGGCGGATGAGCCGGCCATCTCCTTTTCCCCGGTGGACAGCAGCGTGACCAGCCAGGGGGATGCGCTGGACGCGGCGCTGTCCCGGATGATCGACAATGCCAACCGCATGAGCAGCAATCTCACCGCTGCGTCCGATACCCTTCTGGATGATGTGCGCGCCATCAACGACCAGCTGGGCGCCATCACGGACCTGCTGCAAGAAGCGGTGGAGGATGCCAAAAACAAGGACGCTGAGGATCCCATTGAGGATGTCTCAGACGAGGCTTCCAGCGATCCGGCCGCAGGCAAGGTGCTGGGCGCGGTCAACAGCGGCCGGGTGCAGGGCGATTTGAATGTGGCCGGCATCGTGGGGTCCATGTCGGTGGAATACGATTTTGACCCGGAGGACGATCTGACGGAGGATGGGACCCGGTCACTGGATTTTCAGTACAGAACGCTGGCGGTTGTGACGGACTGCATCAATGAAGGCAGCATCGAGGCAAAAAAAGATTATGCCGGCGGCATTGTGGGCCGGATGGATCTGGGGGCGGTAAAGGCCTGTGAAAGCTACGGGGAAGTGGAGAGCACCGGCGGAGATTATGTGGGCGGCATCGCCGGCATTTGCCGGGCCACCATCCGCGACTGCTATATCAAATGCTTCCTGTCCGGCGGAGATTATGTGGGCGGCGTGGCCGGCGCCAGTGAGGACGACACCGTGGTCTCCGGCTGCTACACACTGGTGGAGATCACCGACGGCGGCCGCTGCACCGGTGCTGTCTGCGGCAACGAGGCCGGTGAATTCTCCAAAAACTACTATGTGTCCGATACCTTGGCAGGCCTGGGCCGCATCAGCTACGCCGGAAAAGCCGAGCCGATGACCTTTGAGGCGCTGAGCCAGGTGAGCGGCATGCCGGACAAAATGACCCGGTTCACCCTTCGCTTTCTGGTGGAGGATGAGGAGATCAAATCCTATGAGTTCTCTTACGGAGATTCTTTCGGCCCGGAGGCCTTTCCCGAGATCCCGGTGAAGGATGGGTACTATGCTTCCTGGGATACACAGGATCTGACGGATCTGCATTTTGATAAGACAGTGACGGCCGAATATGTCCGGTATGTGCTGACACTTTCCTCCGATGCCTCCCGTCCCAGCGGACGGCCGGTCTTTTTCATGGACGGCGATTTTGACGATGCGGCAGTGCTCACTGTTACCCGGACGGAAGAACCGGAGCAGGTGGACGGCAGAGCGGCGGTGGAGCAATGGCATCTTTCCTGCTCGGATCCTTCGCAGGAGAGCTATACCGTGCGCTATCTCTCGCCGGACGAGTCTCCAGACGGGTACGCTGTATTCGTCCGTGACCAGGATGGATGGCAAAAAGCGTCCTGCTCTGCATTCGGCAGCTATCTGGTCTTTACGGTGGCGGCCGCGGAGGCAGATGTGGCCGTTGTGCCTGTTGCAAGTGTGTGGCTCAAGATCGTGATCGTGTGCGCCGTGGCGGTGCTGTTGCTGGCGCTGCTGGTCGTGATCCGTCATCACCGCGGCGGAAAAAAGGAGAAGGCGCCTGCCCTGGGGCACAGTGCCGAGGAAAAAGCGTTGGAAGAAAACGCGGCGGCTCAGCCGGCCAAAAAGAAAAGGAGGCTGGCGGGACTTCTTATCCTCGCGCTGGCGGCTGCGGCTGTATGCGCGCTGGTGGGAGGAAAGCTTGGAGCCGCAGCGGACGCCTGCCAACTGCTGCGGGAATTTGCCGAACAGCCGGAAAGCGCCATGACGCTGTCCATGAGCATCCAGCTGGATGATGCACTGACCAATACAGAGATGGACATCACCCGCACGCAGGTGGAGGGCCATACGGTCAGCTGTATCCGCAGCAGCGGCATTTCCCTGTATTACGCCGACGGTGCGGTCATGATGGAAAACGGCAGGGCGTTCAAGGTCAGTGAGCTGTATCCGGACTATTCGCTGCTGCCGGCACAGACTGCGGAGCTTTTTGAGACCGTCTCCTTTTCCACGAACCGCAGCAACGGAGAGGTGACCTGCCGGCTGACGGCGGAAGGAGAGAATGCCGGGCGGCTGCTGAAGGTCCTGCTGCCCTATCAGGCAGACGATCTCCCGGATACCCAAAAGCTGACTGTGGAGCTTACATATTCGGGAAATGAGATCCTTTCGCTTCGTTTTGCTTCCCAGGGGACCTTGACGGATGACGCAAAGACTGCGTATACCCTGACTGCCGAGCTCAAGCCCAAGAGTGGCGACTCGGATTTTGCTGTCCCTGAGGCGGTGAGAGAGACGGTTTGCTCCGGAAATGTGGAAGGAGAGGTCTCCATTTCGGAAGATCTGTTCCGCCTGCTCAGCGCCTGGACAGTGATGGGGCAGGAGGATTCCTTCACGGCGGATGTGCAGCTGGATGTCGATTGCGGTCCCGTTTCGTTCAGTGAGGGCTTGAAGTACGGCCAGGCGCTTGCAGAGGGAGAGTCCATCAGCTTTGTCCGCAAGGATGATCTTGCTGTCTATTTTGCGGGAGGGACCTTCTGTGACCAAAACGGCGTCCTGCTGACACAGCAGAACAGTGCGCTCGTGGATCGCGCGCACCTGCTGGAGGTGCTCAAGCAGATCTGCCTGAACAGCCAGTTTGACTGCACCGATACCGGAAACGGCAGCTGGCTGTATACATTGACGCTGGATGAAAGCGCCATGAAGACGGTGGCCTATGCTGCGGCACCCGAAATGGAATCGCTGCCTGTGACACTTGCGTCGGGCAGCGTGCAGATCACCGTGAGCGGCACGGCCATCCAGGAGATCGAATGCTCCTGCACGGGGGGCCTGGAAGCTTTGGAGGAAGCGGCACCTGTCACAGTGTCCGTGAACGTACTGTTTGCCCATAACAGTGAATTTGAAATTCCCGGTGCGGTGCAGGACCGGCTGATGCAAGAGGGAGTGATGGATCGTGGCGAATAAGATCATCTGCATTGGGCGCGAATTCGGCAGCGGCGGCCATGAGATCGCTGTGCGCACGGCGTCCAGGCTGGACATTCGGGTGTATGAAAAGGATCTTTTTCATCTGGCGTGCCGGTACGGGGAGCTTTCCGAGAAAATGATGGAATCTGCGGACGAAACAGCCACCAATCCCTTTTTGTACCGGACCGTACACGAGGGAAACTACCATGTCACCCGGGGACTGCCTACCTCGGAGGTGCTGTTTGAACTGCAAAGCCACGAGATCCGCCATATCGCCGGCAGGGAAAGCTGCATTTTCGTGGGCCGCTGTGCGGACTACGTGCTGCGGGAGGAGGATGTGAAGCTGCTGCGGGTTTTCGTCCGTGCCCCGGTGGAAAAGCGCATTGCGCGCAAGATGCAGCAGGAAAACCTCACCCGGGAAAAGGCGGTCCGCCTTGTGCGGAAGATGGATAAACAGCGGAAAAAGTACTATGAGTCCTATACCGGCCGCGTTTGGGGCGCACCGGATGGATGCGACCTGTGCATCGATACCGGTGTCACGGAGTTTGATGCCGCTGTGGACCAGATCTGTGCGGCCTATTCCGCTATGTAGCCGGATCTTTCCGGTATGCTGATGAAGATAAGCATACCACAGAGGCAGTCCGCCGTCGGACGCCCGGATTTTCCGCGTGCGGGTCCAAGCTTCTCCTGCACACCAAATCGGAGCAAGCGATTCATCGCTTGCTCCGGTTTTTTTGCGGCGGTCACCGCGGGGTGTGTCTTCTGTACCTGCGTTTAATAATGAAGGCCGCGGAAAACCGGTCCCTCCTGCCGCAGGCGTGCCTGGGTTCTTCTGGACAAGCGCGGCGGTTTTTGATACAATCATTCCATATTGTTTATGTAGAAATTCGATGGACGCAGAGGGAACACGCCATGCCCATGGATATGAAAGCCAAAATCGGAGAGACACTCAGTCAGCTGCTTTGCCGCAAACCGCTGGACAAGATCACCGTCAAGGAACTGGTGGATACCTGCGGGATCAGCCGGCAGACCTTTTACTATCACTTCCAGGATATCATGGATGTGGTGGAGTGGAACCAGCGCCAGTCGCTCCGGCAGGCCATCGAGGCCAGCCTGGCCGCGCCTACGGGGCGGGATGCCATCCGGGGGATCGTGGCGGAGACGGTGAAGCGGCGGGAGCAGATCCGGCAGATGCTATCCTCCCAGCGGGGCCGGGAGATCGAGCAGCTGCTGGTCAAGGCGGTGAGCACGTACCTGCGGGAGATGCTGCTGGTGAAAGCGCCGGGCTTTACGCTGCCGCCGGCCGACGTGGAGGCAGCGCTGTGCTTTTACGCCTGCGGCATGGTGGGCATGATGCTCGCGGGCCTGGAGAACAAGCATTTGGATGAGGAGCTGCTGGCGGACCAGATGCTGCGGCTTTTGTCCGGGGAGATTTCCCTGCGCCCGGCGGATGCCGGCGCGGACGGCACCAAGTGAATAAAAAATATAAACAAAGGGCCGAAAGTGTCAAAATTCTTGACACTTTCGGCCCTTTGTCTATACAGGAGAGAAGAACTGACAGTGGCCAAATCGCAAGGGGACTGCTATAAAAGTAGCGTGGACCGCGGAAAGAGAGGTGGATGCCATGGAAGGGACCAACGGACTGTTCTCCGCGAAGCTCAAAGAGCTGGAACGGGAATACGGACAGCTGCAAAGCGGCCTCCATCATCTGGAGGATGGCCGGGAGGGCGGACAGCGGGAGCTGGATCAGATCTGGCGGGAGTACGAGGAACAGCTGGCACATCTGGAGCGCACGGCCCGGAGCTGCCGCTCGCCTGCCATGGCCCAGATGGCGGCCTTGCAGCAGGAATACGAACAGAAAATGGAGCGGATCCTGCAAGAGCGCCTGGCGGGATCCGGTGGAGAGCGGCAGGCGGAGGCGGCGGCGCTCTATGCCGAGTATGCCATTGATTTTGCAGTCCAGGCCATGCGCTATGCGCTGATGGCGGCGCTGACAGCCGCCCGGCTGCAGGAAAAACTGCGCACGACTGAGGCAGAAGGAGAGAACGATCAGTATGAATGAAGTCAAAAGACCCAAAAAGCCACTGCTCTATTATTACGGCATCATCCTTTTGGTGTTGATGCTGTTCAACCTGCTGGCACTGCCCCGCTTCGCGGAGGGGCAGTTGGTCGAGGTGGACTACGGCACCTTCATGTCCATGACGGAAAACGGCCAGATCGGACGGGTGGAGCTGCAGGAGCAGGAAAACCGCATCCTCTTCACCAACCAGGAGGAGACGACCATCTACAAAACGGCCATGGTGGACGATCCGGAGCTGACGCAGCGGCTCCACGACGCGGGCATCCCGTTTTACGGCCAGGAGATCCGGCAGGAGTCTCCCATCTTATCCGTCCTGCTGACGTGGATCTTGCCGCTGGTGATATTCATTGCCATTGGACAGTTCATGTCCAAAAAGCTCATGGACCGGGCCGGCGGCGCCAACGCCATGTCCTTCGGCCTGGGCAAGTCCAACGCCAAGATTTATGTGAAGTCCTCCGAGGGCATCAAGTTTTCCGATGTGGCCGGTGAGGACGAGGCCAAGGAGAGCCTCAAGGAGATCGTGGACTACCTGCACGATCCCCAAAAGTACCGGGAGATTGGCGCGGCCATGCCCAAGGGCATTTTGCTGGTGGGCCCTCCGGGCACCGGCAAGACCATGCTGGCCAAGGCAGTGGCCGGCGAGGCCAACGTTCCGTTCTTCTCCATGTCCGGCTCGGAGTTTGTGGAGATGTTCGTAGGCATGGGCGCATCCAAGGTGCGGGACCTTTTCAAACAGGCCAAGGAGAAAGCACCGTGCATCGTCTTTATCGATGAGATCGACGCCATCGGCAAAAAGCGGGACGGACAGATCGGCGGCAACGACGAGCGGGAGCAGACCCTCAACCAGCTGCTCACGGAGATGGACGGCTTTGAGGGCAATACCGGCGTCATCATCCTGGCAGCCACCAACCGGCCCGAGTCCCTGGACCCGGCCCTCACCCGGCCCGGACGGTTTGACCGCCGGGTTCCGGTGGAATTGCCTGATCTCCATGGACGGGAGGAGATCCTGAAGGTCCACGCCAAGAAGATCAAGACGGCAGAGGATGTGGACTTCCATAAAATTGCCCGCATGGCGTCCGGCGCCTCCGGCGCGGAGCTTGCCAACATCATCAACGAAGCGGCACTCCGGGCGGTGCGCAATGGCCGGAACTTTGCCACCCAATCCGACTTGGAGGAAAGCATCGAAGTAGTCATCGCCGGCTATCAGAAGAAGAACGCCATCCTGACGGATCAGGAGAAGTGGACGGTTTCCTACCATGAGATCGGCCATGCGCTGGTGGCTGCCAAGCAGACCCACTCCGCACCTGTCCAGAAGATCACCATCATCCCCCGGACCTCCGGAGCCCTGGGCTACACTATGCAGGTGGAGGAGGGCAACCACTACCTCCTGACCCGGGAAGAGCTGGAAAACAAGATCGCCACCTACACCGGCGGCCGTGCGGCGGAGGAGGTCGTCTTTGGGACCATCTCTACCGGCGCGTCCAACGACATCGAGCAGGCTACCAAACTGGCCCGGTCCATGATCACCCGTTACGGCATGAGCAAGGACTTCGACATGGTGGCCATGGAAACGGTCAGCAACCAGTATCTGGGCGGCGACAGTTCCCTTACCTGCTCCATGGAAACCCAGACGGAGATCGACCGTCAGGTAGTGGCGCTGGTGAAAAAGCAGCATGAAAAAGCTGCGGCTATTCTGGTGGAAAACCGGGAAAAGCTGGATGAACTGGCCCGGTATCTCTATGAAAAAGAGACGATCACCGGCGAGGAATTTATGGAGATTTTGAATCGGTAAGCATTGAAAAAGCAGGCATCGCTTACAAAAGCGATGCCTGCTTTTTTGATATGCGGGAAGGATGGAGAGCGGCAAGAAGACTCAGCGCTCTTCCCGGAAGTAGCTCAGGCCCAGGCTTGC
>CABQCB010000018.1 GCA_902462475.1 uncultured Oscillibacter sp.
CCGCCGATCTCCAGCCAGCGGCAGCGGACTGCCAGCAGCAGACCGCCCCGCATGCCTACGGACCGGTACGGCAGCAGTGAAAAATGAAGCTGCGGTGCCGCACGGCACAGCTGCTCCAAAACATCTGCCGGGTGCTCCAATGCTTCCCGGGCCAGGAGCTTGCGGACCTTCTCGGGAAGTGCCCGGTCCAAAGCGCCCGGGGCCGCTACCAGCACGGCCTCGCCGGTGACCGGATCGCTCAGGGCGCTGCCTGTGTCCAGCAGCACCGTCAGCCGGATCGTCTCGTCTCCCAGACAGACGGTCGCGGACAGCAGTTCCTGGCGCACCCGGTGCCGGGCCGCTGCGCGGAAGATCCAGGCCAGTACGGCGTAGGCGGCGGTGGCGCCCAAAAGCAGGGTCCGGGCGTCGGCGTCCGTATAAAAGATGCCGTTGACCACCGGTACGCCGCCGGTCAGCAGCCCCAGACCCAGCACGCAGCCTGCCATGGCACAGGAGACCGCAAACAGCAGCACGGTCAGCCGCAGCAGATGCGCCTGCCCGCCGAACACTGCCACGGACAGCAGAACACCTGCGGCTACTTTTACCGGGCCGGCGCCCAGAAACCCAAGACCCGGCAGAAAGACCGCCACCGCATAGGCACCGCCCAAGAGAGCACCCAGCAGGCATCGGCGACGCCGCAGGGGGACGCCTGCAAGACGCGCCGTGCCCAGCAGCATCAGATAATCCATGATGCTGTTGAGCACGAACACGCTGTCCACATACACCACCGTCATGGCCCATCCCCCTTTCCAGAACAGTATTATAGGGCAGGTCCGCCGGAAAAACCGTCGCAAAAGGGGCAAAGAAAAGGCGGACGCAAACGCGTCCGCCTTTGGAGTTATCCATCTTATATGTAGGGGAACAGCACAGAGGCCAGCAGCGCAATGATCATCACGCCTACCAGCGCCAGTGCTACGACCCTGGTCATCTTGTTCATTTTGTTCCCTCCCCGCCGGATAAAATCTTTTTGATGCTCTTTTCCGCCTTGCTTCTGGGGATCATCAGCTCGTGGCCGCAGCCAAGGCAGCGGAGCTTGATATCCATTCCCACCCGCAGGATCTCCCATTGGGTACTTCCGCAGGGATGGGGCTTTTTCAGCTCCACCCGGTCATGCAGATGCAATTCCATCTTTGTCCTCCTGTCAAGCCCGGCTTTCCCGCCGCATAGAATAGAATCAAAACGCCGTCAAAACGGCAGATAGGATGCGTGGCATATGCCGGAAAACATTTTATTTCCCCCGGAGGGGCTGACGCCCCAACCGGCCTTTTCCATTTCGTCCCTCCGCGACGCCATGGAGCGTGGTGATGTGTTGGAGGCGGTGGCACAGCGGTGCGACCCCCAGCAAAATCTTCGCCTCTCCCTGGGACCGGTGGCCGGAATACTGCCCAGAGCGGAGGCCCTCTCCCCTTGGATCAGCGGCGCGGAACGAGAAATATCTGTGATTTCAAAAGTTGGAAAGCAAATATGCTTTACAGTCACTTCCCTGGAAAGCGATGAAAAAGGTGCGCCGGTGGCCCAGCTTTCCCGCCGCATCCCCCAGGAGCAGGCGCTGGAGGCGCTGCTGAAGCTGCCGCCGGGGGCGGTGGTAGCGGCCCGGGTGACACACCTTGCGCCGTTCGGAGCGTTTTTGGACATTGGCCGCGGCGTGGTTGCCATGCTGCCCATCGAACAGATCTCGGTGGCCCGGATCTCTCATCCGAAGGACCGTTTCCAAGTGGGGCAGAAGATCCTGGCCGCGGTGCTCTCCACCGATCAGGATAAGCGGCGCCTGACCATGACCCACAAGGAGCTGCTGGGCACTTGGATGGAAAACGCCAGTTGGTTCACGCCAGGCGAGACGGTACGCGGTATCGTCCGCAGCGTGAAGGAATACGGCAGCTTCATCGAACTGACACCGAACCTGTCGGGCCTTGCGGACGCGCGGGACGGCCTTTCGTGTCTGTATACGTCAAAAGCATCCGTCCCGAGCGTATGAAGATCAAGCTGCAAATCATTGAGCGTCTTCCGCCTGATCCCACTCCTCCGCCGCTGCGGTATCAGATCACCGACGGGGTGCTGGAGCACTGGGTCTATTCCCCGCCCAACTACACGGGCACGCCGGTGGAGACAGTATTCAAAGCGGCTCTCCCTTGATCTTCTCCCAATAGGCCTTGGCGGCCTGCTCGGTCTTGTTGTCGCCCCACTCGTAGTATTTCACGTTTTTCAGGGCGTCCGGCAGATACTGCTGGCGGACCCAGCGGTGAGGAAAATCGTGGGGATAGAGATAGTGCTGCTGGTTATCAAAGCCAGTGGTGTCCGCGTGGACGTTTTGCAGCTGCCGGGGAATGTCCCCGGTCCGGCCCTTCTTCAAATCCGACATGGCCGCGATGATGGCATTGTGGGCCGTGTTGGATTTGGGCGCCGTGGCCAGCAGGATCGCGGCCTCCGCCAGAGGGAGCCGGCACCGCCGCGTCCACACACGCCTTGGTGATGGCCATGGCCATGGGATAGGCAAGGCCGATGTCCTCCGCGGCAATGACCAAAAGCCGGCGGCAGGGCGAGAGCAGGTCTCCTGCCTCCAGCAGCCGGCCCAGATAGTGCACGGCTGCGTCCGGGTCGCTGCCCCGGATGGATTTTTGCAGCGCCGAGAGGATGTCATAGTGGGCGTCTCCATCCCGGTCATACCGCATGGCACTGCGCTGCGTGAGCTGTGAAGCATCATCACTTGTCAGCAAAAGTTGGCCGTCCACCGGGCGTGCCGCCTGGCACAAAAGCTCCACGGCGTTGATGGCCTTGCGCACATCGCCGCCGCAGGACGTGGCGATCTGGAGCGGCACCCCCTCTTCCCAGGTGAGCGGCAGCGGGCTTTGCTGCTGCTCCAGCCGCAGCGCCCGCAATACCGCCGGCTGAGCCTCCTCGGGCGAGACGGCCTTGAACTCAAACACCGTGCTGCGGGAGAGCAGGGCGCTGTACACATAAAAATAGGGGTTTTCCGTGGTGGAGGCGATCAGCGTCAGCGAGCCGTTCTCCATAAATTCCAGAAGGCTTTGCTGCTGCTTTTTATTGAAGTACTGGATCTCGTCCAGATACAGCAAAATACCGCCCGGGGCCAGCAGTGTGCCCACGTCGGCAATGATGTCCTTGATATCCTGCAAGGACGCCGTGGTGGCGTTGAGCCGGTAGAGCTTTTTCTGGGTCCGCTGGGCGATGATGTTGGCCACGGTGGTTTTGCCTGTGCCGGAGGGGCCGTAAAACACCATATTGGCTTCCGTACCGTTTTCGATCAGGCGACGCAGAACACCGCCCGGGCAGAGCAGATGCTGCTGTCCCACCACCTCGTCCAGCGTGGTGGGGCGGATGGCGTCCGCCAGCGGCTGACGCATGGCGTTCCCTCCTTTTTGATGATTTGGTAGTATATCATACCACACTCCTGGGAAGATTTCCATGGTTTTTTCCCTGGCCTTTTGCCGAAAGGTATGCTATGCTGTCGGATAAGAGGTGATCGCCATGAAATCCAAGGCCGCCGTCAAGCGGATCATTGAAAAGCTCAAAGAGCGGTATCCGGACGCGCTTTGTTCCCTGCAATACAAAAAGGACTACGAGCTGCTGTTTGCCGTCCGCCTGTCTGCCCAATGCACCGACGAGCGGGTCAACCAGGTGACCCCGGCCCTTTACGCCCGCTTCCCCACCCTTGAGAGCTTTGCCCAGGCGGACCCGGCGGAGGTGGGTCAGTACATCCACTCCTGCGGCTTTTATAACGGCAAGGCCCGGGACATCGTGGCCTGCGCGCAAAAGCTGATCTCTGAGTACGGCGGCAAGGTGCCCGGCACCATGGAGGAGCTGACCGGCCTGCCCGGCGTGGGCAGAAAAACGGCCAATCTGATCCTGGGCGACGTATTCGGCCAGGAGGCCTATGTGTGCGATACCCACTGCATCCGCATCACGGGGCGGCTGGGTCTGACGGACGGGACCAAGGACCCCCTGCAGGCGGAACGCCAGCTGCGGCAGGTGATCCCGCCCAAGGAATCCTCGGACTTCTGCCACCGGATGGTGCTCTTTGGCCGGGAGGTCTGCACCGCCCGCTCCCCCAAATGTGAGGGGTGCCCGCTGGCGGCTGACTGTGATACCTATAAGAAAAGCAAAAAAGAGAGCCGTTGAGGTTTGGTGCCTGCGCAAAAGCGCAGGCACTTTTTTCGCCCCTGGTGCATATACTGTGCTATGGAACACAGCCAATGGACCAAATCGTTAGGAGGAACTATGGACGATCATACCGCACGGCTGGTGGAGCAGCTGAAAAGCAACCCTGCAATGCTCCAGCGGCTGATGGGCTCCCGGGACGGGCAGGCCCTCTTACAGATGCTGACCCAGGGAGACCGCGGCGCATCGCTGCAGCGGGCGGCGCAGGCGGCCGCCCGGGGAAATCCGGGAGAAATGATGCAGATGATGCGCCAGGTCATGAGCACGGCGGAGGGCGCCGCCCTGGTGGAGCGCATCAATCAGGCGATGCAGAAATAACGCTCTGAGCGGGAAAGGCGGCGCAGACCCATGGCCGAATTTGATGAAAAGCTCAATCAGATCCTCTCCGATCCGGGAGCCATGGCGCAGATCATGCAGCTGGCCCAGTCCCTGGGCGGCGACACATCCTCGCCGCCTTCCCCGCCTCCGGCCTCATCCAGCCAGCCCTCCGGGGACAATGGCGCTTCCCTGCTGTCCTCCCTGGCCGGCGGGATCGACCCGGCCATGCTCACCAAGCTTTTGCCGCTGGTGCGGGAGCTGGGCGGCAAGCAGGACAGCAATGCCCGGGCGCTGCTGTACGCCCTGCGGCCCTATCTGAAGGAAGAACGGCAGGAGAAGGTGGAGCGGGCACTGCAGCTGGCCCGGCTGTTTCATCTGGGCAAGACACTGCTGGCCCAGTGGGAGGGATGATGGATGTACAACCGCTATATCCGAAACGACAACGGTACATACACCCGCGTTCCCCAGGAGGACGCGCCGCCTGGGGGGGATGCCGCTCGGACCCGGCACCCGGATGGAGAATCCGACCACCGCCCGCCCTTTGAGAAGCCCCGGGAGGAAAATAGTCGGGACCCACGGCATGAACCGCACGCACAGGCCTCCTCACCTTTTGGCGGCCGCATGACGGACGCGCTGTCCGACACCCTGCGTCATGCGCTGGACCATCTGCACCTGGAGCATGTGGACACCGGAGACCTTTTGATCCTGGTACTGCTGTTTTTGCTGTTTCGGGAGGATGCGGACGAGGAGCTGCTGGTGGCTCTTGGATTGCTTTTGATTTTGTAAAGCCGCCTCGCGCTTTCCGGCGCGAAGCGGCTCCTTTTTGTGGCAAGAGGGAATTGCACTTTCCATCCGCCCATGCTATACTATAAAAGTTAAATTGCCGTTTTGCGCCCACAGGGGTGGGACGGCATTGATTTTGAGGTGGAATACAATGGAAAACGAAGTGCGCAAAAAGCGGATTTTGAGCGGCATTCAGCCCTCCGGCGACCTGACCCTGGGCTCCTACCTGGGCGCCATCAAGAACTGGGCTGCCCTGGCCGATGAATATGATTGCTACTACATGCTGGCCGACCTGCACACCATCACGGTGCGCCAGGTGCCTGCCGACCTGCGCCGGCACACGCTGACCCAGGTGGCAGCCTATATCGCCAGCGGACTGGACCCGGAGAAGAACACGCTGTTCATCCAGTCCCATGTGCCCGCCCACACCCAGCTGGGCTGGGTGCTGGACTGCTACACCATGTTCGGCGAGCTCTCCCGCATGACCCAGTTCAAGGATAAATCCGCCAAAAATGCCGACAATATCAATGCGGGCCTCTTTACCTATCCCGCGCTGATGGCGGCGGACATCCTGCTCTACCAGGCGGATCTGGTGCCCGTGGGCGGCGACCAAAAGCAGCATGTGGAGATCTGCCGGGATGTGGCCTCCCGCTTCAATGGGCTCTACGGCGACGTGTTCAACATCCCGGAGCCTTACATCCCCCCTGTCGGCGCCCGCGTTATGAGCCTGGCCAACCCGGCAAACAAAATGAGCAAGTCCGACAAGGACCCCAACGGCTGCGTGTACATGCTGGACAAGCCTGAGGACATCATGCGCAAGTTCAAAAAGGCCGTTACGGACTCCGATGCCTGCGTGCGCTATGACAAGGAGCAAAAGCCCGGTGTGTCCAACCTGATGCAGATCTACTCCGTGGCCACGGGCAAGAGCTTCCAGGAAATCGAGAAGGAGTTTGAAGGACGCGGCTACGGCGATTTCAAGAAGGCTGTGGGCGAGTCTGTGGTGGAGCTGCTGCGCCCCATCCGGGAGGAGACGGAACGCCTCCTGGCAGACAAGGCGTATCTGGAGAGTGTGTACCGCGCCGGTGCCGAGAAGGCCAGCCGGGTGGCTGACCGTACCCTGTCCAAGGTGTATAAGAAGGTCGGCTTCCTGGCCCGCTGAGGAGGACCTCCATGAATATCGGAAATCAACTGCTGTTCTATGTGATCCTGGCCATGGCGGTGGCGCTGGTGGTCAGTTTTCTCATGACTCCCGTGGTCAAGACTTTCGCCTACAAGGTGGGTGCCATCGATGTGCCAAAGGACGCCCGGCGCATGCACAAGGTGCCCATCCCCCGTCTGGGCGGTCTGGCCATCTTCATCGGCTTTATGGTGAGCATCCTGCTCTTCGTCCCCATTACGCCGGAGATCCAGAGCATTTTGCTGGGTGCGGTGATCATTGTGGTGCTGGGTGTGGTGGATGATATCATGGCCCTGCCTGCCATGCTGAAATTCGTGGTGCAGATCGTCGCCGCCGCCATCCCCGCCACTCACGGCGTCACCATTCAGGCGTTTTCCAATCCCAATATCTTTTCGGAAAATGTCTATTGGGTCCTGGGCGGGCTGTCCATTCCCTTTACCATTCTCTGGATCGTGGCCATCACCAACTCCGTGAATCTGATCGACGGACTGGACGGCCTTGCAAACGGCGTCTCCGCTATCTCCGCCACCACCATGCTGGTCATCGCCATGCTGGCCTCCGAGGCTCAGGTGGCGGTGGTCATGGCGGCGCTGGTGGGTGCGTGCGTTGGATTCATGCCGTATAACCTCAACCCTGCCAAGATGTTCATGGGCGATACCGGCGCTACGTTTTTGGGCTATATTCTTGCCACCATGTCCATCCAGGGCCTTTTCAAGTATTACGCAGTCATCTCCTTCGTGGTGCCGTTTTTGATCCTGGGCCTGCCGATTTTCGATACGGCCTTCGCGTTTATCCGCCGCATCGCCCACGGACAAAGCCCTATGCATGCTGACCGCAGCCATATCCATCACCGGCTGATCGACATGGGCCTCAACCAAAAGCAGGCGGTGGCTACACTGTATGTCATCTCTGCCATCCTGGGCCTTTCCGCTGTGGTGCTGACCACCGGCGGTGAGGGCAAGGCCATGCTCCTCTTCGCGGCGCTTTGCATCGTGGCGGTGGTGGCTGCCCGGGTGGTGTTCCCCAAGGAGGTCAAGGAAGAACTGCGGGAGGAGCTCCACGAGGAGCTGGAAGAGATCAAAGAGCACGGGCACCGGAAGGAACCCGAGAAAGATGAGGAATCATAAGATGGACAAGCTTCGTATCATGAGCGTATTCGGCACGCGGCCGGAGGCCATTAAGATGTGCCCGCTGGTCAAGGAACTGGCCTCCCGTCCGGAGGTGGAGAGCCTGTGCTGTGTCACTGCCCAGCACCGCCAGATGCTGGATTCCGTGCTGGAGGTCTTTGACCTGAAGCCGGACTATGACCTGAATATCATGACGCCCCGGCAGACCCTCTCCACCATCACCAGCAAGTGCCTTGTTGGCATGGACGAGGCCATCGAGGCCCTCAAGCCTGACATGATCCTGGTCCACGGCGACACCTCCACCACCTTTGCAGGCGCACTGTCTGCCTTTTACCACCAGGTAAAGGTGGGTCATGTGGAGGCCGGTCTCCGCACTTACGACAAATATTCTCCCTTCCCGGAGGAAATGAACCGCAAAATGGTGTCCGCCATTGCGGATCTCTACTTCTGCCCCACGGTCAACAACAAGAATAACCTCCTCAAAGAGGGCATCACCGAGGGCCTGTTCGTCACGGGAAACACCGTGATCGACGCGTTGAAGACCACCGTGCGGCCGGATTATCACTTTGCCACGGAAGAGCTGAACCGGCTGCCCTACGGCGAAAAGAAGATCATCCTCGTCACCTGCCACCGCCGTGAAAATTACGGCGAGCCCATGAAAAACATCATGCTGGCCCTGCGTCAGGTGGCAGAGGAAAACCAGGATGTGGAGCTGGTGTACCCGGTCCACCTGAGCCCGGTGGTGCAGGAGGCCGTCAATACCTACCTGCGGGGCGCGCCCCGGGTGCACCTGATCGATCCCCTGCCCGCCGACGAGATGCACAATCTCATGGCCCGGTCCTATCTGGTCATGACCGATTCCGGCGGACTGCAGGAGGAGGCCCCCGCCCTGGGCAAGCCGGTTCTGGTCATGCGCCGGGAGACGGAGCGGCCCGAGGCGGTGGATGCCGGCACCGTGCAGCTGTGCGGCGTGGTACAGGATGACATCGTCACCATGGCTACCCGTTTGATCCGGGACAAGGCTGCCTATGAAAAAATGGCCCATGCTGTGAACCCCTACGGCGACGGACATGCCTGCCGCCGGATCGCCGATGCTATTTTGTGGCACTTCGGCCGGGGGGAGCGTCCTGCGGATTATCAGGCCTGATACGCCTGCGGGAAAGAAAGGAGGGCAGAGATGGAAAGACGGAAGCTCAACCGGATTACCGCTGTTTTTTTGGTGGCAGTGGTGCTGGTGGTGGCTGCCATGCTCTTTCACAGCTTCCGAAGCCCTCCTCCCCTGGTTTTGCCGGAAGAGCAGGATGATTCCCAGCTCCCGCCGGACAGCAGTGACCAGCAGGGTGCTCTGGGAACGGTATCTGTGACGCCTCAGACTGTGCAGACGGCTGTTGCCACCCTGGAGCGCCCTGAGCAGTATCGCCGCAGCATCTGCGTGGAGCAGTACTGGGAAGGCGGCAGCGGTTCGTGGGATACTTCTGTCAGCACCAACGGCACCTGGATCCGGGCAGACCGCACGCTGGCCAGCGGGCGCGTGCGCCATTCCATTACAGACGGGAGCCTCACCTACATCTGGTACGACAGTGAAACGCGGGTCTTTTCCTCCACGGCAGATGATATTACGCCGGATATGGAGCAGAGCATCCCTACCTATGAGGATATTTTGACTTTGGATACGGAGCAGATCGCCCAGGCAGATTACCAGGTCACGGATGACTACGGCGGCTGCATTTTTGTAGAGACCGTTCCCGATGAAAACGGGTATACCCTGCGTTACTGGGTCAGCCTTGACAGCGGCCTTTTGGCCGCAGCCGAGAAGCTGCAGGAGGGGGAACTGGTCTATCACATGTGGGAGACCGCGCTGGATCTCTCCCCTGTATTTGACGGCGAATTCACCCTTCCAAACGGCAAAACCCTTACCGACTGATTAATTTTATAAAACCGCCGCGCACAGTCAGGTGCGCGGCGGTTTTTATCGCTGCATTTTATGGGAAAATGCCTGATTCTGTGCGGATTCCAGCCTTGACAAGTCCCGGAAGAAAAGCGATAATATATGTTGCTGTTTTATGAAAAAATTCTGGCATGGAGGTACTTTCATGACACTGGATAAGGCTTTTTTTGATGAACTGGAGGCCCGCATCCCCAAGGGGAAGGTCCGTACCCGGTTTGCCCCCTCCCCCACCGGCTACATGCATGTGGGCAACCTGCGCACTGCGCTGTACACCTGGCTCATCGCCCGGCATGCAGGCGGCACCTTCATCCTGCGGATCGAGGATACGGACCAGGTCCGGCAGGTGGAGGGCGCTACGGAGGTCATTTACCGCACCATGGCGGAGTGCGGACTGACCCACGATGAAGGTCCCGACGTAGGCGGCCCCGTGGGCCCCTATGTCCAGTCGGAGCGCCGCGATTTGTATCTGCCCTTTGCCCAGCTGCTGGTGGAAAAGGGCGCCGCCTACTACTGCTTCTGCGAAAAGACCGAGTCTGAGGAGGACAGCGGCGACTTTGACCGGGGCGACGATCCCTGCCGCAATCTGAGTCCGGAGGAGGTCCAGGCCAATCTGGCTGCCGGAAAGCCCTATGTCATCCGCCAGCGGATCCCCCATGAGGGCACGACCACGTTCCATGATGTCTCCTTCGGCGACATCACCGTGGAGAACAAGACGCTGGATGACCAGGTGCTTTTGAAGCGGGACGGCCTGCCCACCTATAACTTCGCCAACGTGGTGGACGATCACCTGATGGGCATTACCCATGTGGTGCGCGGCAGCGAGTACCTCTCCTCTGCTCCCAAGTACAACCTGCTCTATGAGGCCTTCGGCTGGGAGGTCCCCACGTATGTCCACTGCTCCCCTGTCATGCGGGATCAGCACAACAAGATGTCCAAGCGGCACGGCGATCCCTCCTATGAGGATCTGATCGCCCAGGGTTACCTGACGCCCGCTGTGCTGAACTATGTGGCGCTGCTGGGCTGGGCGCCCAAGGGCGAGCTGTCTGAAAAGGAAGTGTTCTCCCTGGAGGAGCTGGTGGATGCCTTTGATATCGCCGGCATCTCCAAGTCCCCTGCGATCTTCGATATCGATAAGCTCACCTACTTCAACGCGCTGTATCTGCGCGCCCTGCCGGCGGAGGAGTTTGCCCGGGTGGCAGAGCCCTATATCCGCCAGAGCGTCAAGAACCCCGCCATCGATACGGCGGCAGTGGCGGCGCTGCTGCAGGCCCGCTGCGAAAAGCTGACGGATATCCCCGAAAAGGTGGACTTCTTTGACGCGCTGCCGGCATACAGCGTGGACTTCTATACCAATAAAAAGTCCAAGACCAACGCAGAAATCTCCCGGGCTATGCTGGAAGCTGCCATCCCCGTTTTGGAGCAGCTGCCTGAATGGACGCAGAGCGCCATTCATGACGGCCTTATCGATCTGGCGGCCAAGCTGGAGGTCAAGAACGCCACTCTCATGTGGCCCGTGCGCATCGCGGCAGCCGGTAAGCTGGTGACGCCCGGCGGTGCCGTGGAGATCTGCCAGATCCTGGGTAAGGAGGAGACGCTGCGCCGTCTGCGCACTGGTCTGGAGATGCTGGCACAATGAGGTATCTCCAAGGGCAGTTTTCCCTTCTGGACAGGTCATGGCAAAGCGGATACAGCCAGGAGGTAAAACGGTCTGCCATCGCGTTCTTGGTTTTGACGGGGCTGTTCTTTGCGCTCTGCCTGGCGGTCCCCTCTTTGCGCACCATGCTGGTGCAGCAGGTATATGATCTGGTGGGCGGCATGGATGTGACGGATGAGAGCGGCGCCCTGTCTGTGGGCGGCCTGTTTATCAATAATCTGCAGGCCTGCCTTATGATCATGCTTTATGGACTGATCCCCTATGTGCGCTTGCCGGCGCTGGCCATGGGCCTCAATGCCATGCTGCTGGGGGTCCTGGGGGCGCAGATGCTGGCCTCCGGGCAGTCTTTGGCCCTCTATTTCCTGGCGATCTTGCCCCATGGGATCTTTGAGATCCCGGCCCTGGTGCTCTCTTTTGCCATGGGACTGTATGTGTGCGGCCATCTGACGGACCGGGTCCGCGGCCGTGAGGGCGCGCTGTCGTTTTGGGACTGCATGGAGCAGATCAGTGCGCTGTGCATTTCTGTGGTCATTCCGCTTTTGGCGGTGGCCGCGGCAGTGGAGGCCTATATAACGCCCGCGCTTTTAGGGCTGTTTTCTTGAGAGAATTTCTGAAAAGGATTGATGATGATACATGAGTAAACTGACCATTCCCGCCGGGTATAAGATGCCGCTGACCAACAACGAGCTGCAGCGGGCCATCGAGCTGATCCATGAGGAGTTCCAGCACAGCCTGACGGTGCGGCTGAATCTGCATCGTGTGTCCGCCCCGCTGTTTGTGGACGGAAAAACGGGCTTGAACGATGACCTTAACGGCGTGGAGCGTCCGGTGACCTTCGATATCCCCGATGTGGGCACTGACGGCCAGGTGGTGCACTCCCTGGCCAAGTGGAAGCGTTTGGCCCTCAAGCGCTATGAGTTCAAGCTGGGCACCGGCCTCTATACGGACATGAACGCCATCCGCCGGGATGAGGAAGTGGACAACCTCCACTCCATCTACGTGGACCAGTGGGACTGGGAAAAGCATATCGATGCAAAAAACCGGAATATGCAGTATCTGAAGGACACCGTGCTGGACATCGTGGGCGCCATCTGTGACACCTCTGCCGCGCTGCGCAACGTCTTCCCTGTTCTGACCTTCAAGCCGGACCGGGAGGTCTACTTCATCACCACCCAGGAGCTGGAGGACCGCTATCCCGATCTGACGCCCAACGAGCGGGAGACGGAGATCTGCCGGGAGCATCACACGGTGTTCCTCATGCAGATCGGCAAGACCCTGCGCTCCGGCCAGAAGCACGACGGCCGCGCTCCCGACTATGATGACTGGGAGCTCAACGGCGACATCCTCATGTGGAACCCGGTGCTGGAGCGCCGCTTTGAGCTCTCCTCCATGGGTATCCGTGTGGATGCCGCTGCGCTGGACCGTCAGCTGACGGAGGCCCACTGCGACCACCGCCGCCAGCTCCCCTTCCACCAGATGCTGCTGCGGGGCGAACTGCCCCAGTCCATCGGCGGCGGCATCGGCCAGTCCCGGCTGTGCATGCTGCTGATCGGCACCTGCCACATCGGCGAGGTGCAGGCCAGCCTCTGGGACAAAGAGACGGTGGAGGCCTGCGAGAAGGCCGGGATCACCCTGCTGTAATAAAATCCATACAACAAAAAAGGAAGCAGCCGAAAGGCTGCTTCCTTTTTCTTATGCTTTTTGCGGTGCTTCCTTTTGCGCAAAGGCTTCCATAGCCTGCTGGTCCGCTTCCCGCTTTTCCTCGATGGCTTCCTTCAGAAGCATATCCTTCACCTTCATCAGCCGGGTGGTGGTAGCGCGGTCATTTTCATCCAGCTTCATGGTGATATAGCGGATAGCCTCCTGGGTATTGGGGATCATCACGTACTCCAGCGCGTTGACGCGGCGCCGGGTCTTTTCGATCTCCTCTGCCATCAGCTGGGCGGATTTTTCGATCTCCGCCAGCTTGAGCATCTTCATAAAGACCTTGCCCAGGGCGTCCACCGCTGTATCCAGCTCACCGGACGTGGATGCAAAGCCGTAGGGATAGATATCCGCGTCGGACTTGGTCTTGGTCTGGAAGTGGTACACCGGGACATTGACGGACATGATGTTCTGGAACGTCTGGGTCAGCTCCACACTCTGCTTGGGATAGAGCAGTGCCTGCTCCAGGGCCTCAGAGCTCATGATGGCGGAAGCGACGGTGAAGGATTTATGCACCGTCATCAGTTCCTCTTCCACCTCAGCACGGAGAGAGCGCACCTCCCGCACCGTGTCCAGAAACTGCTTCATCAGCTCATCCCGCTTGTCCTTGAGCAGCTTGTGGCCCCGCTGAGCGGTGCGCAGCTTGCCCTTGAGGCGGGTGAGCTCCATACGGGTGGGGCTTACCGTGATATTTGCCATTGGTTACCCCCTCCTCTTATTCCTTGTCTTTCTTCGGCCAGTATTTCTCAATATACTCCGGCTTGATGCGCTTGAGCTCGCTCTTGGGCAGGATGCTCAAAAGCTCCCAGCCAAGGTTCAGCGTCTCCTCGATGGAACGGTTCTCCTCATAGCCCTGGTTCACGTACCGCTTTTCAAATTCGTCCGCGAACTTGGCATACAGCAGGTCCGTGGGCGTCAGGGCGGCCTCGCCCAGAATGCTCATCAGCTCCTTGTTGTCCTTACCGGTGGCGTAGGCGGCAAAGAGCTGGTTCATGGTGCCTGCATGGTCCTCGCGGGTCTTGCCCTCGCCGATGCCCTTGTCCTTCAGACGGGACAAAGACGGCAGCACGTCCACCGGCGGGTGGATGCCCTGGCGGTACAGCGCACGGGAGAGGATGATCTGGCCCTCGGTGATATAGCCCGTCAGATCGGGGATGGGGTGGGTCTTGTCGTCCTCGGGCATGGTCAGGATGGGGATCAGGGTGATGGAACCGGGGTTGCCCAAGCGGCGGCCGGCGCGCTCGTAGAGGGTGGCCAGGTCCGTGTACAGGTAGCCGGGGAAGCCGCGGCGGCCGGGGACCTCCTTCTTGGCGGCGGAGACCTCACGCAGGGCCTCGGCGTAGTTGGTGATATCGGTCATGATGACCAGCACGTGCATGCCCTTTTCAAAGGCCAGATACTCCGCGGCGGTCAGGGCCATACGGGGCGTGGAGATACGCTCCACTGCCGGGTCATTGGCCAGGTTGGAAAACAGCACCGTACGGTCGATAGCGCCGGTGCGGCGGAACTCGCTGACGAAGAACTCGGACTCCTCAAAGGTGATGCCGATGGCGGCGAACACAACAGCGAAGTTGGCACTCTCATCGCCCAGCACCTTGGCCTGACGGGCGATCTGGGCCGCCAGATTGGCGTGCGGCAGGCCGGAGCCGGAGAAAATGGGCAGCTTCTGGCCGCGGACCAGGGTGTTCAGACCATCGATGGTGGAGACGCCGGTCTGGATGAACTCGTTGGGGTAGTCACGGGCTGCCGGGTTCATGGGCAGGCCGTTGATGTCCCGGTATTCCTCGGGCAGGATATCCGGGCCGCCGTCGATAGGCTGGCCCATGCCATTGAACACGCGGCCCAGCATATCACCGGACACGCCCAGCTGCAGCGGGTGGCCCAGGAAGCGGACCTTGGCGTCGGAGAGGTTGATGCCGGCGGCAGACTCGAACAGCTGCACCACGGCCGTATCACCGTTGACCTCCAGCACCTTGCCACGGCGGATGGAGCCGTCGTGCAGCTCCACCTCCACCAGCTCGTCATAGGTGACGTTTTCTACCATGCGGACCATCATCAGCGGGCTGACGATCTCCTCCACGGTTCTGTATTCTCGAATCATGCCTGCTCACCTCCCTTGGCGCTGACCGCGTCGATCTGCTCGGCCATTTCCTTGCGGATGGCCTCGTAGGCCGCCGGATACTCCTCCACGGGCACGCTCTTGGCTCGGCCGATCTTCTCTCTTGCGTCGATGGAGAACAAAGACATGGCGTCGGCGCCCTTGGCGATGGCGGCGCGGCACAGCGTCTCGTACTCCAGGATCAGCGCCAGGAGCTTTTCCTGCCGGTCGTAGCTGGAATAGCCGTCGATGTCCGTAAATGCGTTTTGCTGCAGGAAGTCCTCCCGGATCATCCGGGCCACCTCCAGCGTCAGCTGGTCGGCGGGAGACAGGGCGTCCTTGCCCACCAACTGCACGATTTCATTGAGGCTGGACTCGTTTTGCAGGATGCTCATGGCACGGGTACGGTTTTTCATGAAGTCTGCGCCGAAGTTCTCATCGAACCAGGGCTTGAGGGTATCCAGATACAAAGAATAGGAGTTCAGCCAGTTGATGGCCGGGAAGTGACGCTTATAGGCCAGGGACGAATCCAGCGCCCAGAACACCTTGACGATCCGCATGGTGGCCTGGGAGACGGGCTCGGAGAGGTCGCCGCCGGGAGGCGACACAGCGCCCACGGCGGTCAGGCTGCCGCGGCGCTCGTCGGAGCCAAGGCACTCCACGCTGCCGGCACGCTCGTAGAACTGGGCCAGACGGGAGGCCAGGTATGCGGGATAGCCTTCCTCGCCGGGCATCTCTTCCAGACGGCCGGACATCTCAC
>CABQCB010000019.1 GCA_902462475.1 uncultured Oscillibacter sp.
CGCGCTTTGTTCTGCCCCGGGGCCGCCGTTCCCTCTTAAAAAGCACATGCGCCGGGAAGCATTTCCCGGCGTATGCGCTGATGCATTCAGTTCAGATAGGCCGCCGCTACCCGCCAGGCATAGTCGGCATGCATGCCGGAGCCGTGGGCGGCGCGGTACGCCGCAAGGAGCGCGTCGATGTCCGCCGGTGTGGGGACCACGGTCACGGGGCTTTTTGCGGTCTTTTGGTAAAACGTCCGGTTCCAGCGGCGGTGATCCGCCGCCAGCATGGTGATCTCCCCTGTCGTCATTGCAGCACCCCCTCCTGCCGGGCCTTCTCCACCCGCTGGCGGATATAGCGGTTAAGGTCGCCGGTGGGCGTGCGCCCCTCGATCACCATCAGCTTTTTATACGCCGCATACACCGCCTCGTCCGTATTGAAGCTCACCTGTCTGCGCTTTCCTGTTTCCATACCCCTACCTCCTTAAAATCTACATATATGTAGATTTATCTACATTTTTATCTTAATCGATCCCGGCAGACTTGTCAAGCCCATTGACACTCCGCTATAAATCCGCTAGGCTGGAAGCAGGTCCCCCGGCACAAGGCGGCTCCACGTCCGCCGCCCGGCGGCGTCCTTCTACTTCCATGAATCAGAGGCGATTGGTATGCTCTGGCTCCCCATGGCGTTTTTGTCCGCTTTGTTCGCGGGTATCACGGCCATTCTGGCCAAATGCGGCATCCGCTCCACAGACTCCGATGTGGCCACCGCACTGCGCACCGGCGTGGTGCTGGTCTTTTCCTGGCTGATGGTGCTGGCAGCAGGCTCCGCGGGGACCCTCTCCTCCCTCACCGTTCTCTCTTTGGTGTTTTTGGTGCTCTCCGGTCTTTCCACCGGCGCCTCCTGGCTGTGCTACTTCAAGGCGCTGTCCCTGGGCGATGTGAACAAGGTGGCCGCCGTGGACAAATCCAGCACGGCGCTGACCATCCTGCTGGCCATGGTCTTTTTGGGGGAGCGGAGCCATCCGGCCCTGCGCCTTTTGGGGACCGCCCTGCTGGCCGCCGGGGTGATGCTGATGGTGGAACGGCGCCCCGGCTCCCGTTCCGGCCACAGGCGTTGGGTCCTCTTTGCCGCCGCCTCCGCCCTGTTCGCCGCGCTGACTTCCATCCTGGCCAAGATCGGCATCACGGGGGTGGAGTCCAATCTGGCCACCGCCATCCGCACCGGCGTGGTGCTGGTCATGGCCTGGGGCATCGTGCTGGGGCGGGGCAAGCTGCCTTTGGTAAAGCGCGTCCCACGGCGGGAGCTGGGGTTCATCCTCCTCTCCGGCCTCTCCACCGGCGCCTCCTGGCTGTGCTACTACTACGCCATCCAAAACGGTGCCGTGAGCGTGGTGGTGAGCGTGGACAAGCTGAGCCTGGTGGTCACCGTTCTCTTTTCCCACCTGGTTCTTAAGGAGCGTCTGGGAAAAGCGTCCCTGGCAGGTCTTGGGCTCATGGTGCTGGGCACCCTGATCATCACCTTCTGCGGCTGAGGGCAAAAGCCCCCTTGACAGCCGCGCCGCAGTGTGGTACGCTTTACGCATCAAAAATTTTTGATGTGAGGACCTGGTATGGACCATAACTTTCAGGAAAACGCCAAGGTATTCCGAGCCTTGTGCGACCCCAAGCGCCTGGCCATCTTGGAGCAGCTGCGCAGCGGGGAGAAATGTGCCTGCGTGCTGCAGGAGCCTATGGAGCTGACCCAGTCGGGTCTTTCCTACCACATGAAGATCCTGTGCGAATCCGGCATCGTCCAAAGCCGCCAGGAGGGAAAGTGGACACACTACCGGCTCAGTCAGGCCGGACTGGAGCGGGCCATGGCGCTGCTGGCCTCTCTGATGCCCGACTGATCCCCTTCTGAACGTCCCCGCGCAAAAACGCCATCTTCCTGGATGGCGTTTCTTCCGGCATAATACATCAAAAATTTTTGATATATTCGATTTTATGGAGGCACTATGGAACTGTGGAGCTTTTTTCAAAACGAGGTGCTGGGCATGCAGTGGCTCAGCCGGGGCATCGGCGCGCTGCTCTCCGCTGCGGGCCTGGATCTGTCCGGGCGCCTGGGCGGCAGCATCCAGTTTTTCCTCTATGACACCATCAAGATCACCATCCTGCTTTGTGTGCTGATCTTTCTGGTGTCCTACATCCAAAGCTATTTCCCGCCGGAGCGCAGCCGCCGCATTCTGGGACGGTTCCGGGGGCTGGGCGCCAACACCGTCTCCGCCCTGCTGGGCACAGTGACGCCCTTTTGCTCCTGCTCCTCCATCCCGCTGTTCATGGGCTTTACAGGGGCGGGACTGCCGCTGGGCGTGACGTTTTCCTTCCTCATCTCCTCCCCCATGGTGGACCTGGGCAGTCTGGTGCTGCTGATGAGCATTTTCGGCGCACGGGTGGCGGTGATCTACGTGGTCATGGGCCTGGTGATCGCCGTGGCCGGCGGAACGCTGATCCAGCGCCTGCACATGGAGGAGCAGGTGGAGCCCTTTGTCCGCTCCGCCGTGTGTGCCGGGTCCGACACCCCGACCCTCACCCGCCGCCAGCGGCTCCTCTGGGCGAGGGAGCAGATGCTGGGCACACTGAAAAGCGTCTTTCCCTATATTCTCGTAGGTGTGGGCGTGGGCGCTCTCATCCACAACTGGATCCCCCAGGACTGGGTGACGAGCCTCTTGGGCCGCGGCAATCCCCTGGGCGTGGTACTGGCCACGCTGGTGGGCATCCCCATGTACGCGGACATTTTCGGCACCATCCCCGTGGCGGAGGCGCTGCTGGCAAAGGGCGCCCTTCTGGGCACGGTGCTCTCGTTCATGATGGCGGTGACCACCCTTTCCCTGCCGTCGCTCATCATGCTGCGCAAGGCCGTGCGGCCCCGGCTGCTGGCGGTGTTCGTAGCCATCTGTACAGGGGGCATTTTGCTGGTGGGGTGCCTGTTCAACCTGCTGGCGCCCTATCTCATCTGATTCAAGGAGGAACAAAACATGGGTCTTTTCGGAAAAAAGAAGCAGGAAGCCGCCCCTGTACAGGGCGGCCAGGTATCAGGAATCCAGGTGCTGGGCTCCGGCTGCGCCAAGTGCAACGCATTGGAGGACGCCGTGAAGGCAGCGCTGACAGAGCTGGGGCAGGAGCCGGCGGTGGAGCATGTGACGGACTTTGTCCAGATCGCCGCCATGGGCGTCATGACCACGCCCGCGCTGGCGGTGGACGGCAAGGTGGTCTCCAGCGGGAGAGTGCTCACCAAGGAGGAAGCCAAACAGCTGATCCAGGAGGCCCGGAAGCTCTCCTGAAAAGTGAAAGGTGCGGGGCCGGCAGACTGCCGGCCCCGCACCTTTATTTCATGGTTCCCTGCTGCTTTCTCTCAAGCGGTCACTTGCCCAGCTGCACGAAGCGCATGAGCATGGTGGACATATGGGCCCGGGTCAGGCTGGCCTGAGAGGCAAACGTGCCGTCGGACCGGCCCTCCACGATCTTGTTGGCCGCGCACCAGCGCACGCCGTCGGCGTAGGCGCCGGGGATGCTGGCCGCGTCGGTGAAGGTGTCAAGATCCACCATGGTGGACATATCCATGCCCTGAAGCTTGGCATAGCGGGCCAGGATGGTGGCGAACATGCCGCGGGTCAAAGGCTGATCGGGAGAGAACACACCGTCGCTGGTACCCAGCATGATTCCCTGCTGATAGACCCAGGAGATGGCGTCGCGCTGCTGGCTGCGGACGGTCACGTCGGTAAAGGCGGTGGTCAACTGGCAGTCGGGCCGGCCGGCCAGGTTATAGAGGGCCTGAGCCGCCTCAGCGCGGGTGATGATCTCGTTGCCGCCGAACTGATAGGCCTCCTCGCCGGCGACCAGCTTGTTCTCCGTGACGAACGCGGCGGCATCATAGTACCAGTCGCTGCTCTTCACGTCCGTATAATCCGTGACCTTCTTGCCGTCCCGGACGGTGTTGCGGATCTCGTAGCTGTCCACGACCTTCCAGTTGTTCCACTGGTCCATCTCTTCCTTCTCGTCGGTGTCGCTGTCCTGGCACTGGTAGGCCTTGCCGGTGATGGCGTCCTCGGAGACGGTGATGATGGAGAACACCTGCTGGTCCTCGTCGTCCACGTAGCAGTCGGTGGCGTAGTCGCTGCGGTCGGGCAGGTACTCATAGTACTTGTTGCCCACGGTGCCGCCGGTGACATAGGTGGTGCCGTCGCCGGTGTTGGCCTTCACGTCGCCCAGGGCGGTTGCGCGGATGTAGATGTGGTCATGGCCGTTGAGGAACAGATCCACGCCCAGGGCGTCCACGGACCACTCAGAGTCGTTGATGAAGTAGTCGATCACTTCGGAGGCGGGGTGGTTGGAGGTATAGGGGCCCGCATGGGTGAGCATGATGCGCCACTTCTTGTCGGACTTCTCATAGCACTCCTTGGCCCACTGCAGCTGCTTTGCGATGATGTCGGCCTTCTCCTCCGGCGGGGTGACCTCGGTGTTGATGACCACGATGCAGGCGTCGCCGTACTCGATGCAGCCGATGGTGCTGTCAAACTCCGTGCCGGTGTCGCCGCCGGGCATGTTGAACCGCTGGGCAAAGGAGATGAAGCCCCAGTCGCCCTTCATTTCGTGGTTGCCGGGCACCGTGATGGTGGGAATGGAGGCGTAGTAGTCGCCCATGACCTCGAAGCAGGCCTCCCACTCGGTGGCCTTATAGCCGTCCTGGGTGGTATCGCCGCCGCTCATGATGAACTCCGGCGTCACCAGGGTGGTGGCGTAGTCCATGCTCTTTTTGAAGGACATGTAGTCGTCGGTGGACACGGACTGGGGATCGGAGACGAAGATGAAGGAGAACTCATCCGCGTCGGGAGATGTGGGCGCCTTGAAGGTGTGCTCCTCGCTCATGAACTCCTTGCCGTCACCCACGCGGTAGACGTACATGGCGTCCGGCTCCAGGTCCTCCAGCACCACCTGATGGGTAGCCAGCTCCTTCCAGCCGGGGGTCACGGCGTCCACATAGCTGGTGCCGCGGGCGGTCTTCCAGCTAGTTTCGCCCTGCTTCTTATACTGCACCACAGAGGCCTTCACCTCAGGCACGGTAATCCATCTGAAGCGGAGGTTGCCCTGGGTGGTGTCGGGGGTCATGGTGATCTGGCTGGGATCGCCCAGGATGCTGCCGTCGTCCACAAACACCTGGATGGGGGCAGACTTGTCATAGGGCTTGGTGACGGTCTTGCCGCCGGCCTGGATCTCCAGGTAATAGTACATATCTCCGGCCTTGGCGGTGGGCAGGTCCACCGTGCAGGTGGTGCCGGAAATGGTCATGGGGAGCTCGGTGTCCACGTCGTCATAGCCGTAGTGCAGCACGGCGCTGTCCACCTTGTCCACACCCGCCACCCGGGCGGTGACGGTGACCTTGGCGTTCTGGTCCACATCGTTGATGGCGCGGGAGATGACCCGGGGGCCGTCGATGGAGAAGTCCAGCGCCTCGAAAATGGCGGGATCATAGCCCTGGAGAACGGGCTGCTTCAAAGTGTCGCTCCAGGCCCAGACCGTGTCAAAGTCCCAGCCCAGGTCCACATAGGTCTGCTTGGTCTGCAGCACATCCGCGGAGACATCCTCCCACTGGATGGGCTGGAAGGCCGGCTCGTTGCCCGCCAGGAGGGTGCCCTCCCAGGCAATGTTGCCGGAGATGTTGGTGGCCGCCTCGTCGTCCAGCTGGCCGACGATCTTGTCCACGTTCTTCGTGCCGGAGATGGAGGTCTGGGCACTGACACAGCCGACGATGTGGTCGCCGGCGTTGAAGGAACCGGCAATGCCGCCGGCAGAGCCGTTTTCACCATAGGCGTTCACAGAGCCCGCCGCGAAGCTGTTGCCCACGTAGCCGCCGCCGTCCTGGATACCGGCGATGCCGCCCACGTCATAGGGCGCTTCCAGCTTGGCGTTGACATAGCAGTTTTCCACATGGCCGATGATAGGGCCCTCGCCCTCCTTCACCTTTCCGGCGATACCGCCGCTGGTGTGGGAGTTGGACAGGTCATCCACCCACACGTGGCCCGTGACCACGCAGCCGGTGATGGTGCCGTAGGTAACGCCGGCGATGCCGCCCACGTTCTGCTGGCCGCGGATCTCGCAGTCGATCATGGCCACGTTCTTCACGTAGGCCTGGTCATTCTCGTTGCCCACGTAGCCAAAGAGGCCCACATACTTCTTGGGGTAGTCGATGGTCAGGTTGCGGATCACATGGAACCGGCCGTCGAAGGTGCCCAGATACCCCTCTTCCTTCTCAGAGGCAATGGGCAAAAAGCCCTCCCAGCCGGCCATGTCGATATCGGCTGTCAGGACATAGTTGCCGTCCCGGGGCGCGCCCTCTTTCCAGGTGCCGGACAGATACATCAGCTGCGCCGGGGTGCTGATCTCATAGACATCCTCGGCCGCGTTGTAAACAGGCGCCACGGCATCCTCCGGCCCCTTTGCCGCCGCGGGGATCACCAGCAAAGAGGAAAGCATCGCCAAAGACAAGAGCAGACATAAAAGCTGTTTTCGGATCTTGGATTGTGATCTGCTACGCATAAGAATGCTCCTTTCTGATTTGGGTTGGCTGCGCCGGCCTTACGTTACGAAAACGCTTGCGCTATCGCTGTTATCAATATATACCAGTTTTCGGAAAATATCAACCTGGCAATTGTACAAATTATCTATTTTTGTTGGATATACACAAGCTTTATTTGTATTTTTATAACACTAATCAAAAGTGCCTCGTCAAGTTTTCGCCGATTTTCGCGCAAACGTTTTCTTTTTTCTGCTCCGTCCGTTGAATATAGACGCGCTGGACCATAATGCCGCCGTGCGGGCACCGGATACGCCGGCACATCCGTGCGGAGGGTCAAAAACACAAAACAGCACCGGATGAAGATCCGGTGCTGTTTTATTGTTCTTCCGTGCCCGTTTCCTGCCGCTGCATAGGCACCTGCTCTTCCACTGTTCTGATCAGCTCCAGCAAGCTGCCGAAGGCACGCCGTTCTCCTGATTCGGGGAAATACACCGTGCCCTGCCACTCCTGCCTTTGGGCAGATGTGACCGCGCTCTCAAAGAGGGGTGTTTGTTTCATGCTTCGCGCTCTCTCCTGTTTGACTGCATTGGTTGGATTTTCTTCCATTTGTGCTGTTGCCTTTGATTTTACCATAAAGAGCGCCGCTTTTCTATTACCCGTTTCAGGGCGTGAAACGGGTAATGCCCGCGGCAGATCCCGCGGGCATTACGTTGTCTTATTGCAGCATGTACTGTCCCAGGTCCTGCCGGTGCTCGATGTTCAGCTTCTTCAGCACCTGGGAGATATACCGCTTGACGGTGTTGGGGGAAATATTCATGTGGGCGCCGATCTCCTGGTTCGTCCATCCCCGGGCCGCCAGCATGGCCGCAGCGAACTCCGTGGTGGTCAGGTTATCGGCCACGTCGTGCCCCGTCTCCGGATTATGAACTCTACGCCACCCGGAAGAGAACCGGTAGGTGATGGCGATGATGCGCTTGAAGTCCTCGGGAAAGTTCTGCTTGAGCGTGGCCTCCAGCATGCCGCCCAGCAGTCCGTGGTGCTCCCCGAAGCCCTCGATCAGATCGTCCGGCCGGGCCAGTTCCCAGGCGGAGAGGAGGTGCGTCCTGGCCTGCTCCGGCTTTCGCAGGCTCATATAATCCATCACCGCCACCAGATGCAGGTAGATGGCGGAGATGGGGTACTGCCCCGCACCCATGGCCAGCGTGGCCTCCACGATGCCCACGCTCTTTCCATACTCCTTTTGTAAATAGAGGTAGTGGGCCTGGACATACAGGGCAAAGGCCCGCAGTCCCGGCGGCAGCAGCGGCAGGAAATCCGCGGTGGGCGGCAGGTCCTTGGGCAGCGGCAAGTGCAGCAGCACCGCAGCAGAAGCCGCCACAAACACCTCCGCCGCCCGCAGCTGGGGCGTCTTCTCCGCGCCGGCGGTCAGGGTCTTGCGCACCTCCGAGAGGGCGAACCTGGCCCGCGGGATCTGCCCCACGGACAAATTGGCATAGGCGTAGATCCAGCAGGCAGAAAGCCGCAGTCCCACGTCAGCACTGGTCAAAAAAGGCTCTGTGGCCCGGATGGCCTTTTCCGGCTGCCCGCTGAAGTAGTAGTACTCCGCCCAGGCGATCTCCCGGCGGGGCCCATCCTCCATGGCCCGGATGCATGCCGTGCAGCGGCCAGGCGCAAAGGGAGTGTTCATCAGCGGCATGAGCGCCGGACTGCGGGCCGGATGGACCGCCTGCGCCCCGTCTTTTTTCACCCTGCGGGGGTCGGAGGGCTTCTCCGCCTCGGCGGGAATGGCCCACACGCCGCCCAGCTTTCTGGCGCCTTCGATCCGTCCCGCCGCGCAGAACTGATTGACCCGCCGCTCCGACACGTTCCACTTGGCAGCGGCCTCCCTGATGGACAGATACTCTCCCATGTGTGCACCTTCCCTTCCGCCATGCCGTTTTTTCTATACGAACTCCGGCAGACTTTTCATTGCTTCCCGGATGCTGCCGGGTCCTTTTCCCGGCAGCACGGCGCGCCTTTGCCCTCAGCGGCGTGGGGGCGTGTGGATCTGGATCTCATAAACGCAGTCCCGGAAGCTGGTAAAGTTATCCTGATATTCATTGGCCAGCACAAGCCCCGGCGTCTGATGGCCCCGGAAATAGGGGCGCAGCGCCGCCCCGTCAAAGGGCTCGGCCAGGATGCGGGCATGCACGCAAAGATACGGCCCGGCCGGGACCGTGATGAGATTGGGATGCTGCATGGCCGGCCGCCGGCGCAGATAGACAAAGTAGTGCGTAGGCAGGATCTTCCCCTCCAGCAGGGCACGGAAATCCAGCAGATAGCCGTGGCAGCGGAGAAAATGCGCGTCGGCAAACTGGGCGCTGTGCTGCATCTGCGTCAGCCGCTTGCCCGCCGTGCCGTAAATATCCTCACCGGGCCGGATGGGCTCGGCCAGCAGATACCGCTCCGGCTCCTGCTGGCGGTAGGGCAGGCCGTTGTAGTCGTGGGAGTCCAGATAGCCGTAGTAGTCAATGTACCAGTCCAGGTCCTCCAGCAGGTCGTTGATGCGGCGGGCCTCCTCCCGCAGATTCTCCCGCCGCCGCTGCAAAAACGTGCGGAAGCGGCGGGTATCGTTGTCGGCAAGGGCGTCCCGGATCTCCTCCAGGCTGAAGCCGAACTGCTGGAGATACTTCACCCGGCTGATGTAGCAGATCTGGTCGTAGCTATAATAGCGGTAGCCGGTCTTGGGGTCCGTGCAGTAGGGGACCACCACGCCGTTTTTGTCGTAAAAGCGCAGGGTCTGGGGCGAGATGTTCAGCAGCGCCGCCACCTCGCCGATGGTATACCGGTCCTTCAATCTCCCCGCCTCCCCTGTATCCGGTCTGAAAAAATCAAATTTATTATAGGAAATCCCGGGAGAAAAGTCTATAGTGGACTGAAAGGTTTGTCCCAAAACCTTATGCAAAACCGACAAAAACAGCCGCAAATATAGACAGGTTTATTCACGCATCGGCAATTGACCCTGCGGGCCGCTTCAATGTTACAGTGATCTCACAAAGGCGCCGGCCCCGTTGTTTCCGAGGCCGCCGGCACTCACTATTGAGGGAGGAAAGCGTATGCAGCAGATCATCAGCAACATCGGTTCATTCTTATGGGGACCCCCCATGATCATAGCTATCATGGGATGCGGTATTTTATTGACCGTCCGTTCCAAATTTTTTGTATTCCGTTATTTCGGTCTCATTTTCAGAAAAACGCTGGGGTCCATGAAGTCCTCCGGCCAGAAGCGGAGCGGAAACGTCTCCCCCTTCGAGGCCATCTGCGTGGCCGTCGGCGGCGCCGTGGGCGTAGGCTCCCTGGGCGGTGTGGCAGCGGCCATCGCGGTGGGCGGCCCGGGCGCCCTGTTCTGGATCCTGGCCTGGGCGGCTTTCGGCATGACCGTCAAGGTGGCGGAGGTCTCCCTGGCCTGCCACTACCGCTGCACGGATTCCCACGGAAACTATTACGGCGGCCCCTCCTACTACATTGAGCGTGGCCTGGGCGAGCAGAAGGGCTTCAAAGGCGCCAAGGTCCTGGCCTGGTGCTTCGGCATCGCCTTCTTGCTGGCGGCTTTCTCCGGCAACCAGGTCTTTACCATCGCCGAGGCTCTGAACGCCACGTTCCACATTCCCATGATCCCCTTCGCCTGTGTCTATTCCCTGTTTGTATTCTACATCACCTGGAAGGGCGTGCCCCGCATTGCCAGCTTTGCCAGCAAGCTAGTGCCCTTCATGTGCCTTTTGTACTTCGTGGGCGGCATCGTGCTCATCGCCGTCAACTTCCGGGCGCTGCCGGGCGTGATCCAGGCAGTGTTCCACGATGCGTTCACCGGCTCTGCCGCCGCGGGCGGCTTTGTGGGCGCCGGCGTCATGACCGTCATCCGCACGGGTATCGCTCGCTCCATCAACTCCAACGAAGCCGGTCAGGGCTCCTCTCCCATGATCCACGCGGCGGCGGATACGCCCCACCCGGTGGAGCAGGGCCTCTGGGGCGCCATCGAGGTGTTCGTGAGCACCGTGCTGGTGAGCACCATTACCGCTCTGGCCATCCTCAGCACCGGCACCTGGACCAGCGGCCTCACCTCCGTCACGCTGACCATCACCGCCTTCCAGAGCGTATTCGGTCAGGCGGGCCTCTACTTCATCGGCATCATCGCTTTCCTGTTCGGCATCACTACCACCACCGGCTGGTTCACCTATTACTGCTCTCTCATCGCCCACGGCTTCCGGCACAACGAGAAGCTCCGCGACCGGCTGATCCTGATTTTCAAGATCATCTTCCCCTGGCCCAACATCATCGTGGTGGCGCTGATCGTCCTGTCCGGCAAGGGTCCCAACCTGTACTGGGCCATGATCGACGTGGTGACCGTGCTGCCCACGTTCTTCAACGTGATTGCCCTTATCGGCCTGTCCGGCGTGTTCATCCGGCTGCTCAACGACTACAAGGCACGGTATCTGGGCGTGGGGACCGTGGACCCCAACTTCCACATTTTCTATGAGGACGAGCCGCAAGACACCGCCAAACACTAACCATACAAGAAAGGAACATTACCATGGAGTTTTCACATATCACCGAAGCGCTGTACAGCGGAGAAACCGTGCGCGGCATGGATCTGGCGCCGGAGACCATCCCCTGCTTCATGACCACGGCGTTCACCATGCGGGGCTTCAAGCAGGTCCAGGAGACCTACGCCACCAAGGGCTACACTTATGTGCGCACCCGCAACCCCAACCGCACCGCCCTGGGGGAGGTCATCTCCTGCCTGGAAGGCGGTGAGGCGTCGCTGATCTTCTCCTCCGGCATGGGTGCCATCACCAGCACCCTGATGACGCTGCTGAGCCGGGGCGACCACGTGATCTGCAACGCCAACATCTACGGCGAGACCTTCTCCGTCATGACCCAGATCCTGAGCAAGTGCGGCGTGGAGGTCACGTTCGTGGACTACCAGAATACGGACGACATCCGCAAGGCCGTACGCCCCGAGACGAAGCTCATCTATTCCGAGGTCCTCTCCAACCCCACGCTGACGCTGGTGGACCTGCGGACCGTGGCAGACATCGCCCATGAAAACGGCGCGCTGCTGATGGTGGACAATACCTTCACCACCCCCATCGCCATCCGTCCCATGGACTTCGGCGCGGACATCGTCATCAACAGCCTCACCAAGTTCCTCAACGGCCACAGCGACGCCATCGGCGGCTCCATCACCGCCTCCGCCGAGCTTTGCGACAAGATCCAGCCGGTGGCCATGCTGCTGGGCACCCCCGGCGACCCGTTCAGCTCCTGGCTCATCCACCGGGGCATCCACACCGCCTCCCTCCGTCTGCCCCAGGCCATGCACACAGCCGAAAAGCTGGCGGCGGCCCTGGCCAAAAATCCCCACGTCTCCCACGTGAACCACCCCAGCCTGCCGGACTATCCCCAAAAGGCGCTGGCGGACAGCATGTTTGGCAAAAAGGGCTACTGCGCCATGCTGAGCTTCATCGTGCCGGAGGACCTGGAGAAGATCGACCAGTTCATGCTGGCCCTGCGCTTCCCCCGCTACGCTCCCACCCTGGGCGGCCTGCACACCACGCTGAGCCACCCGGTCACCTCTTCCCACATGGGCGTGCCCGACGAGACCCGGCGGAAAATGGGCATCACCCCCGGCATGATCCGGGTGTCCGTGGGCATCGAGGAATCCGACGATCTGGTGGCAGACTTTGAAAACGCCCTGAAGGTCTTTGACTGAGCGGCCGCTCCCCCTCTCCCCTGATCTCGTTTCCATCCAATACTTCCTGTTTGAAACAGCCCGTGCTGCCAAATGGCAGCACGGGCTGTCCCCACGCTCCAGGCCGGTCTGTGTGAGCCTCCGGCGGCGATGTTCCGGTATGTCTCAGGCGGCTTCATACTCCTCCAGGCAGATCCCCTGTTCCATGATCGCCGCGGCCGCCTCCCGGCCCACATAGCGGTAATGCCACGGCTCGTAGCCGATGCCTGTCAGCGCGCTTTTATCCGTGGGATAGCGGAGGATGAAGCCGTAGGCGGCGCAGTGGTCCATGAGCCACTGCTGCACCGGCGTCTGCTCCTGCTTTCGGTCCAGGATCTGATAGCCCTTATCCACGATATCCACCGCCAGGCCGGTCTCATGTTCGCTGGTGCCGGGGCGGGCCACCCACCGCGCCGCCTCCTCCTGGGCCGCCTCTTCCGAGTACCCCAGGTCCAGGAGCCGCTCCACCTTATTTTGGAACAGCTCCTCCTGCTTTTCACGGGTGCGGTAGGAAGAGCAGATCCACGGCTCCAGCCCCGCGGCGCGGCAGTCGTCCATCATCTGCTGCAGCGCCGGATACATCCGGCTGTCCACGGCATGTCCGCCTTTGAGCTCCGTCAGCTCTGGGACCGTAAATCCCTCCGGCAAGGGATTCGCTCCGCTCACTACCAGCAGTTCCCACGCCGTATCCTCCGACGGGGCCTGCTCCGCCGGGTCCAGGGGCACCAGCGGTGTGCCGCGCTCCGCCGCAGGAGACGCCGCTTCCAGCTCCTCCATCGGCAGCTCCGCCGCCCGGAAAGCACCCAGGCGGAAGCCCCCTCCCAAAAGCAGCAGCCCCAGGACCAGCGGCAGCAAAACCGGCCGCCCATGCGCCCGGCGGCGCCCGGATTTTCTCCCTCCCGTCATCGGGCTGTATGTTCTTCGTCCGGCCTGCCGCACGTATCGCGCCATGCAAGGCACCTCCTTCTTCTCGTCTCGCGCCCTACCTTACGACCGTTTTCCCGCAAAACCGCCTCCTTTTTGCATCACTTTCCCATCATCGGTCCCGTCTGCCGGACAGCGCGGGCCGAGCGTGAGTTTTTTCCGGGGCTCAAACTTTTTTGGCGTCTCGTGCGTCTAGGAAGAAAGCACATCCATGTGCCGGTAATCTCAAAGCAGAAAGGACCATGCCATATGTACAAACGTTTCGGCCTGACGCTGCTGGCCGCAGCGCTGTGCCTGCTGCTGGCCGGCTGCGGCCAAAGCCAGCAAACGCCCTCCGAAGAGCCCCCCGCCCAGAGCGGTCAGAGCGAGCCCGCCGGCGGCGAGACGGACCAGACCGAGCCCGCCGAGGGTGCGGCGGAGGACCCCGCTGAGGGCGAAACCGCTTCCGGCGAGACCGCCCCCACCTATGAGGACAACTTTGACGTGGACGCGGAAGCCGCCGCGGACTTTGCCCGCAAGATCCAGGACGCTGTGGCGGACCAGGACCTGGAGGCGCTGGCAGATCTGATGATGTTCCCCAACTATGTGGGTTTTACGGAGGATCCCGCCTTTGTGAACACCCGGGAGGAGTTCATCGCCCTGGGGGCCGAGCGGATCTTCACCCAGGAACTGTGCGACCAGATCGCCGCAGCGGAAACGGAAGATCTCCAGCCCAGCGAGGCGGGCTTCGTGCTCTCCGCCGACGGGCGGCCCAACATCATCTTCGGCGTCAACGAGGGCCATCTGGCCATCGTGGGGATGAACTACTGAACCGTCCCGCAGAAAAAGCAGGCGTCCGCATCTGTGCGGACGCCTGCTTTTCTTTTTCGCCCTGGTATGATGCAAAAATGATGGCTGCGGGCGCTATTTTAACGAAAAAGGGGGTGCATGGAATGAACAGGATCCTCATCGCGGAGGACGAGCCCGCCATTGCCGGGCTGGTGCGGACCGTGCTGACCGGGGCAGGCTATCGCTGCGTGTGGGCTCCGGACGGCACCCAGGCGGCGGACCTTCTGGAAAAGGAGTCCTTCGACCTGGCCCTGCTGGACATCATGCTGCCCGGCGCAGACGGCTATGAGCTGCTGGACTACTGCAAGGCCCTGGAGGTGCCGGTGATCTTTCTCACCGCCCGGGGCGAGGTGGAGGACCGGGTGCGGGGCCTGCGCCGGGGGGCCGAGGACTACCTGACCAAGCCCTTTGCCCTGCCGGAGCTGCTGGCCCGGGTGGAGACCGTGCTGCGCCGCTGCGGCAAGGCCGCCCAGGTGCTGCGGGTGGAGCCGGACATCGAAATCGACCCCGCCGCCCGGATCGTGCGCAAAAACGGCCAGCCGGTGGCGCTGACGGCCAAGGAGTTCGACCTTTTGGTGCTGTTCGCCCAGAATAAAAACGTGGCGCTGTGCCGGGACCGCATTTTTGAGCGGGTGTGGAACGAGGAATACCTGGGCGACAGCCGCACCGTGGACCTCCACGTCCAGCGGATGCGCAAGAAGCTGGGGCTGGAGGACCGCCTGAGCGCGGTGTACAAAGTGGGCTACCGATTGGAGGGGTGAAGCGATGCGCCTTTTCTGGAAGCTGTTTTGCAGCATGGTGACCATCACGGCCCTGGCCTGCTCCATCGGCGGTTTTTTGCTCATCGATGGGCAGTTTCGCGCCGGTCTGGACGCCCAGGCAGAGCTGGTGACCACGGAGAACTCCCTCCTTCGCCGCACGCTGCTGCGGCAGATGCAGTTTTCCAGCAGTTTCACCCAGGAGGAGGCGGCACATCTTGCCGGAGAGGCCGCTGAAAGCAGGGACAGCCTTCGCTTTCGCCTCAGTGACAGCGAGGGAACCGTCCTGGCCGGGCACCACCTAGCGGCAGAGTCCTCCCTGGTCTCGTCCCTGGGGGAAAATGAGGCCGGCTGGGAGGTGCTGCGCGCCGGCGATCGCTTCTACCTCCACGCGGCGGCCCCGGTGGCCCTGGAGGACGGCACGATCTACCTGGAGAACTGGCGGGAGGTGGGAAACCTCTTTTCCCTGCGGAAGACCCAGTACACCGTGTTTTTCTATGTGCTGCTGGGGCTGCTACTGGCCACGGCCCTGGCCGCCCTGGCCTTGAGCGCCTGGATGACCCGGCCCCTGGGGCGGCTTTCCCAGGCCGCCCGGCAGGTGGCCGGCGGTGCGCTGGAGCGGCGG
>CABQCB010000020.1 GCA_902462475.1 uncultured Oscillibacter sp.
GTCTGCCGGAGGAGCTGACCCCCTGGGACCGCAAGCTCCTGGACGCGCTGGAGTTCCCTCCCGACTGGGACGGACAGACCATGATGCAAAACGCCCTGGAGCTGCTGCATACCTGGTTCGGGTTCGTTCCCGGCAAGGAGCTTCCGGAAAAAAAGCCCCGGCGCCGCTTTTTGCTCTTCGGCCGCCGGGGAGATCTTGCCGCCCTGCCGTCAGTGCGGAGCTTCGGCCGTGGCTTTGGCGAGCATCTTTCCCAGGGCGGCGGTGAAAACGCCCAGCCCACCCAGCGGCGTCTGACAGACAAGAACGCCGCCCAGACGGAGGAAGCTCTGCGCAAGTACATCACCGCCTGCTTCGGCGCTTCGCTGTACAGTGCGGAGGATACCGCCCAGCGGGAGCGGACCTTGTGCGCCGACAGCCACAAGGGCTGCCACCTCTACTACGCTGCTGCCAGCACGGAGTTCGATCCCCGGCTGCGGGGCTACACCGCCACCCAGCGGCGCGCCGCCCTCAAGCAGATGGACGCCAACCGCGCCGCCTACGCCGCCGACAGTCTCCGCCACCGCAACAGCATCCTCCGCCTCACCGCCCGCATCCGCAACGCCATGATGGCCTATCTCCAGCCCGAGGTGGTACGCACCTCCTACGGTACCCTGGACGGGAGCCGGGTGTGGCGGGGCGTCTATCTGGATGACGACAAGGTGTTCACTCACATCCAGCAGTCCGATCCGGGCCAGCTGTGCGTGGACATTTTGCTGGACGCCTCCACATCCCAGCTGCGGCGCCAGGAGGTGGTGGCCGCCCAGGGGTACATGATCGCCGAGAGCCTCAATCGCTGCGGCATTCCCGTGCGGGTGTCCTCCTACTGCTCTCTCAGCGGCTACACCATCCTCACCCGCTACCGGGATTACAATGAAGTGGACAAAAATGACAATATATTCAACTATTTTACCACTGGATGCAACCGGGACGGCCTGGCCATCCGGGCCATCTGCCGGGAAATGGAGGATGCCCCCTGTGAGCACCGGATGCTGATCCTGCTGTCCGACGCCAAGCCCAACGACGTGATCCAGATGGAGCAGTCGGGTCGGTACGTGGATTACGCCGGAGACAACAGTGTGCAGAATACCGCCGCGGAGGTCCGTGCCCTGACCCGACAGGACATTTCCGTGATCTGCGTGTTCACCGGGGAGGACGACGATATCCCCGCTGCCCACACCATCTACGGCAGGGATTTCGCCCGCATCCGCTCTCTGGACCAGTTTGCCGACACCGTGGGTACCCTGATCCAGAATCAGATCCGCAGCTTGTAAAAAATAGGAAATTTGTGATCTTGCGCCCTCCGCTTTTATGGGCTATGATCGAACAAAGGAGGCGAGACCATGAACCGTTTTGAGATTCTTGTGGGAGACATCACCCAATCCGACGCCGAAGCCATCGTCAACGCCGCCAACACCTCGCTGCTGGGCGGTTCCGGTGTGGACGGCGCCATTCACCGCGCTGCCGGGCCGGAGCTGCTGGAGGCCTGCCGCGCGCTCCACGGGTGCGAGACCGGCAAGGCCAAGCTGACGCCGGGGTTCCGTCTTGCGGCACACTATGTAATCCACACGCCAGGTCCCATCTGGCAGGGCGGCGGCATGGGCGAGCCTGCGCTGCTGGCCTCCTGCTACAAAAGCGCCCTGGAGGTAGCTGCCGTTCACGGCATCCGCACGGTGGATTTCCCCTCTATCTCCACGGGCATCTATGGCTACCCCCTCCCTCAGGCGTCTACCGTGGCCCTGAAGGCCATCATGGATTTCCTCCGCAGCCATGACCTGCCCCAGCGGGTGCGCATGGTCTGCCATACAGAGCAGGCCGCCGCCATCTACCGGCAAACCTGGAACCTCTGGTACGCGGAGGACAAGGACATGCGGCTGTGAGCCGTGGAAAAATTGGATACCGAAACGCAGCAAGGCCGCGCCCGTTGGGCGCGGCCTTGCCTTATTCTGCGGCGTCGTGTGTATCCGGCAAGATAACCAGGGCCCCCGGTGCTATGCACCGGGGGCCCTGTGTTTGCGTTTGAGGAAATGTTTTACTTCCCAGCGACTTTCAGCTCCGTGACGGCGAGAATACCAGTGCCGGTATTCTGAATGGTCACATAGTCATCAGTCTCAACCTTGTAGAACATATCCGTGCTGGAGTTCACCGTCTTGCCGTTGACAGAGCAGGCGGCACCGGCGGTCAGGTTCTTCAAGCCCACCTGGACGTTCTTGCCGCTGACGCCGTCCACCTTGAACACCAGGGTCTCGCCCGGCGCCAGGTACAGCTCGTTCTTGGGGCCATTGTCCAGCAGGTCCTGGGCCTGGGCAGCAGTATTAACATTATACTGCACATCAGAAGGATCGCTCAGGACGATTGCGCTGTAGATCTGGCTCTTCGCTGCCTTTTTGATCTGCATCTTGTAAGAGTTGCTCGCAGAGGTAGCGTCGGTTGCATCCAGCTGCACTTTCAGCACGGCGTCCCGCAGCTCCCGAATGGTGGGATCTTTCTCGTTGTCCTTAGCATACACACCATCCGCACTGTCACCCATCGTGCCGTGGACCCGGAAACCATCCAGGTACACCGGATCAACGTCCGTATCCTCGTCGGAACGCTTTACATGGGTGATGGTAACGGTATACTCCGTATAGGGCAGGCCGTCCAGGCTGACGATGGGAATGCTGTTGGCCGTAACCGCCTGACCTGCCGTCACATCCGTATTGCCGATCTTCATGGCGGTATCCACCACCAAGGTCTTCTTCACTGTTCCGGCATCACTCTCCACCTGGATCATGACTACGCCGGTATTGGGCGCGCACTTGGCATAGATATCCACGCCGGTGCCCTTGAAGGAGAAGGTGGCGGTGTCTTTTTCGTTCTCGCTCTTCGCAACGGACTCAGGCGCGCTGTTATAAGCGGGATCGTAGCCGTAGGGGTTTTCTGCACTGCCAGCCAGCTCCGCCACCTGGGTCAGGCCATTGCCGGTATAGTCGGTTGCATCAGTCCAGCCATCATAATCAGCAAAGCCCTGCTCATAGTACACGGTGGTGGCGGGATAGAGGTAAATGGTGTGGGTAGCACTATTTACCGTCAGCTGCAGTGTCTCCGTTTCCTTCAACACCGTCGTAGGCACATAGTGCAGCACGCCATTCGTTATAGAGGCACTGCCGTACTCGGCGCCTTCCACTGTACCGGTTGTAGCATCCTGAATGCCCAACTGCGCAAAGGTAATGTCCACAGGCAAGCCGAAGTCCACTACAAAGTCCTTCGTATTGCTAAAGGTATAGTAAAGGGTTACCTCCTTGCCGTCCTCGCTGCGCACCACCTGAACACATGTGTAGTCACTGAAGCGGTACTGTTCGCCAATTTCCGTCAACTTGGAAAGTTCGGCCGTCACCTCCTGGGGAACTTCCTTGATGTTGATAACCGTATTGTTAGTCAACGTGTTTTCGCCCACGAGCGCAAAGCCAGGATCAAACACAGTTCCCTCTGCAACGTTGATATTATAAGAGTAGAACTCTTTATTACCAGCCGTCCGATCAACATAGTGTACGGTCAGAGAATCCTCGGTGACAGGGGCCTTCACATAGACCTTGATGAGGATAGCTTCGTTATTCTCATCCCACATCAGGTTCCGATAGATGCCGGTTCGGTTGGGGTTGTTGGCATCGTTGTGGATCACATAGGAGTCCACGGGATCGCCCTCGTAAACCGTCACGGCATTGTCATCCCAGGTAAATCGGTTGACTGTATAGGAACCCCAGGTATCGCCATAACCACTCATGGAACCAGTTTCCGCTTCGACCTTCCAGATCTGATATCCTTCCAGACCGCTCAGGTTCAGCGTGCCGATACCGCGGCCGGTGGCCCAATAACCGTAGGCAATGGTACGGCTCTTCAAATCGGTAGCAGTGGTGCTCTTGGGGTTGGTAGTGCCGTCCTCATAGATAACCTGAACGGAGACCGTGCAGACCGCACTCGGATCCAGATAGTCACCGGAGACAGAGCCGTCGCCCTTCTTGCCCCAGTCGGCAGCGTTGACGGTCAACTCATCCGCCACGGGCAGGATCTCCAGGTAATAGGCTACCAGCTGATGCTTGGACTCTACGTTAACCCAATCGCCATCCTCGGTATAGACAGACCACTGGCCGTCCCAATAGCGGATCTTGGTAAAGCCCGTGCCGTTGTAGGTCTCGTCATCGCCGGCAGCTCCCGTCTGCTCTTCCGTGCCGCTGGTACTGTTGTTCTGCTTTGTCGTATCCAACAAGCGGCAGCGCCAGTACTGGATAGTACGGCCTTCCTTGGTGGTGGTCGTCGGAGCAAACTTTGTCACGTCCACGCCGCTCTCACTGTATGCATTCTCAGCAGACACGACCTTATATGTATTGCCATCACCACCTGTGCCGCGACCATTGGTGATCCAGTACTGCAGTTGCAGCGGATCGACGTTGGCAAGATCCTCTGGCTCTACCGTGACCTCATACTGATAGACACCGCCCACAGTAACCGTGGTCGTACCCTCAGCCAAGCCTTTAAAGGTGATGGTAGCCGTATAGGTATCCTCACCGTCAGGAAGGTCAGTCGATACCACCGGGTAGAGGGTCAGACTAGAACCGTCCGTATTCCTGTCAACCGACCAGCTGCCATAGTTATAACGCAGGTAGTAAGTTCTTCCAGTCCAGCTACTTTTATAACTGAATTTTCCACCGGAGTAAGTCCAAACAAACGGATCTGTACTCAGCTCAGTGGAGTCTGACACATAATAAGTTTCCCCATCAATTTCAGTAGAAATAGTGTAACCACTGCCGCTGCCGCTGATCGTCCAAATGGCGCTGTCACCAGGCGCATCCGCGCCTACTGCAGCGGTGATGCCTGCATTGGAAAATGCATAATAGGAATCATAGAAAGGAAACCCTCTCTGCTCTTTCTTATAGGACAGCGCACTATTGCCGCTGGCGATCACATAGCGGTCGTCCGTAAGCGTGTTGCCGCTGACCGGCTCGCCCAGCGTATTCAAGGTCCCGCCATTCTCGCCCTTCACAAGCGTGTTCTTTACGGTCACGTTCACCACACCGGGATCCGCAACCTCTACGCCCTCCAGCTTACTGGCCAGGCCAGAGATGGTGGCCGTGGTAGTACCGCCCACATAAAGCGTGACGGAACCCTGATCGATGATCTCCCGGGGCGTCAGCTGCATGATGCCGCCAACACTGAAGTGAGGCATCACAAAGGTGTAAGTACCGTCACAATAGGTACCCGGAATCTTCTTGATGGAGCCGTCCGTTTCCTGGACAAAGCCGCTCAGCTGATCCACATTCCAGCCATCGGGCACCCGCAGTGTCACCTGGGCCTCGTCGTGATATTCGCCCTCGTCTGTTACTGGCCGAATGTCGTAGGCCATGCACAGCTCCGCCAGTTCACTATCCAGCTCCAGAGTCACGGGTGCCACCGTAACGCCGGTCAGGCCGGGGGCCGTGACAGAAATGCTGTAATCCCTCTCGTTTGTATCCGGGTTTACGGGATATACCGTTTCACCCTCATAGGCTTCTTCCTGAGGCAGGGTGGAGCCAAAAGCCTCCAGCACGTCGGCGGTATTCGCGATCACATTTTCTGCACTGTCAGCATTGGGGTAATCACACCAGATGCAGAACATGGCGCCCGATGCATCAGAAATCTTACTGTTGCCGGAGAAGTTCGTATAGTCAAACTCCGACGCCTTCTCTACCGTGCACTGGTTCTTACCCAGCACCCAGTAGTAGTCGCCATGGGTATTGATCATCTCATGTCCCATTCTGCTGATGGTTTCGGCGCTGGCTACATCGTAGCCCCACCAACCGGAAGACCAGTAGCACACCTGAACAGCGGTGTTCACACCGTAGTCGGTATCATCATTATAATAGATGCCGTCGTTGAAAGCGCGGGGAGTCATGCCCTCGTTGATGACCACCTGGGCCGCGGCATTCAGATAATTGACGAAGTTCTCATAGCCGCCATTCCAATAGAGTCCGGCAAAGCCCATGGTGTCCATATCATTGGCATACTCATCGGCGCCGATGTTGAAGAAATCACAGCCCTCGCTGGCAAAGTAGTCGGCATACTTCTCCACGATGGCCAAGGCAAAGGCCACGGCCTCGGGATCCGTCAGGTCAATGGAGGTCTCAGAACCGGAATAGCGGAACTCCGGGAACGCATCCAAAATAGCGCCCATATGGCCGGGGGTATTGATGCAGGGAACGATCTCCACGCCCTTTTCCTTGGCGTAGTCGAGAAGATCGCTCATCTCGGTCTGGTTCAGGCATTCGCCCGCACTCAGTGCGTCAGACAGGTCGTAGGTATCATATTCCGTGCTGATCTCCATATCATCCAGCGCGAAACGGAAGCCCTCGTTGTCAGACAGATACAGCTCCAGCTGGTTGTAGCCGGCATCGGCCGCATTGTCGATGAGAGTCTTGATGTCATTGAGAGTAAAATACTTGCGGCCGGCATCCAGGTGCACCACTCTGTAGAAGCCGTCGTTGCTGGTATCCCGGGGGTCTTTCTTATCCCCGACATCCAGGACATTGGCCAGTTCCTCCGCCCGGGCCTGTTCGGCAGCCAGACGCTCAGCCTCCAAACGAGCAGCCTCTTCCGCGGCAGCCTGTGCAGCAGCTTCTTCCTCCGCCTTCTTGGCAGCCTCTTCCGCGGCAATCTCCTCCGGCGTCTTTTCGCCAGGGATGGGCTTGAGGACATCGTCCACAGTATCCTTGATCTCGTCATTCAAGGTACCGTCATCGTCCACAATGCTGCCGCCTTCCGTGCCGGTGGTATCACCGGTCTCGGTGCCGGTGGTGTCACCGGTCTCGGTGCCGGTGGTATCGCCGGTCTCGGTGCCGGTGGTATCGCCGGTCTCAGTGCCGGTGGTGTCGCCGGTCTCGGTGCCGGTGGTATCGCCGGTCTCGGTGCCGGTGGTATCGTCGGTCTCGGTGCCGGTGGTATCGTCGGTCTCGGTGCCGGCAGGAGTCTCCCCGTCGGTCACATCCACGGTGGTCTCTGTGCCTGCTGCGGCCGTCGGCTCCTGGGCCATGGCCACGGTGGGCATGAGACTCAGGATCAGACAGAAGACCAGCACCAGGGACAGGCCCTTTTTCAGTCCGTGTCTTTTCAGCATATTTCTCAACCTCCTCGGTTTTTTCATCTATCTCAAAGCAAATCTTTGATTTGCAGGGTAAGGGATTTTACCGGCCGCGCCGGTCCAGTTCCTGCCGGGCCAGGGTTTTCATGGCTTCCACCATACGGCACAGGTACAGCGGGATGCCGCCGGGGCTCCCCGTTTCCGCCTGGGCCATGGCCGCGCAGGAGTGGCACAGGTCTCGGTCCGGGCACTGTCCGCACACACCGGACAGCCGCAGCTGCGCACTTTTCTCCGTGAGGGTCTGCCAGGCACGGTCAAAGGACTGCCCCGTCAGATCCACCCTGGGCTCCGTCATCATGCCGCAGGGAGTGAGCCAGCCGTCCCACGTGACCCAAAAGGCCGCCTTGCCCGCCCGGCAGCGGACGTGGCCGTCCATGGGGTCCACACAGGATTCATCCAGGCCCAGCGGGTCCGCGATGCCCCGCAGCACGCTTTCCAGATAATTCACATAGGTCTCCTCCCCATACATGAGGCGATAGCGCTCCATGTGGTAGCGGGCGGCTTCCTCCGGGGTGAAGCGTTCATTTTGCCCCACCTGGTCGGGGTCCCGCCGCATGGGAGGAAACATATAGGTATTGACTTCCAAAATGAGGTCCCGCTGCTGGGCGTAGCGAACCATGGCCGCAAGGTCTGCGGCATTATGGGGCGTCAGGGAACAGTTGAGCTTGACTTGCAGCCCTGCCTCCCGCAGCCTCGTGATGGCCCGGTCCACCCGGGTAAACACCCCATCCGCCCGGCACAAGGCGCGGTAGGTATCGTCCCCGGCGCCGTAGAGGGTGATGTTCAGCCGCGTGGGCGGTCTTGCCCGCAGCCGGGCAACAGCCGCCTCATCGATGAGCGAGCCGTTGGTATTGATGGAGAGGATGAAGCCCATCTCCGTCAAACGCTCATACAGGGGCCAGAAATCCGGCCAGAGAAAAGGTTCTCCGCCGGTCAGCAGCAAATACAGCATACCCGCCGCGCGGGCCTGCTCTGCCAGGGACAGCCAGCGCTCCAGTGTCATGGCAGGCCGGGAATGGGCCGCCACCTGGGCTGGCGTCATGCGCACGTAGCACATCCGGCAGGAAAAATTGCATACCGGGGAGAGCTCGAACGTCCCGCTGAGGGGGATCTTTCCCCGACTTGCCTTGGTAAAGAGGTACTGCGTCAGCGGTGCCTCATAGCGAACTTCCTTCAAATCCAAGCGCATTGTCCTCCTTCAGGACCTTAGCCAGTGCTTCCACCGCCCGGTCGTCCGGCGTACAAGCCAGCCGATACACCGGTGTCCGGGCCGTCAGCTCTGCCAAAAGGCCGCTGGCGCGCTCCACGTAAGCACCGTTCCAGCTGTTGACTGTCAGCTGGGGATAAAGCCGGTGAAACGCCTCTGCCGCCGACAGGCGGCGCACCGCACAAACCGGCGCCTGCTCCAGCACCACGATGGCACCGATGGTACGCTGCTCGCTGCAAAAGCACCGGGACGACCCCGCATAGGGGGAACCCCAGGCCGTCCAACCTGCCGGTCCCGGCCCCAGCACCGTTCGGTCTCCGTTGAGAAGCCGGGCGCCGTGCCGCTGCCACAGTTCCGCCTGGGTGGATTTTCCGATGCCCGACGGTCCGGAAAACAAAAGTCCCCGCTCCCCCATCGCCACAAACGCAGCGTGGAGGATCAGCCGGCCGCAGGACAAAAGCAGTTCCTCCAGCGCGATATGGGAAAAGCAGTTGTGCGTCTCGGAAAAATAGGCCCGGCTCCAGGGCAGGTAGCAGACCTCCGCACCCTCCGGCGTCATGCGCCCCACAGCGTAATACTGGCCGTCCTGGTCCCGATAGCGGCGAACGAAGCCATTTTCCGTCCGGTGGACGGAAAACATGACGTTTTCAAACTCCGGCCGCCCGGTGATCTCCGGCAGTGCCGGCACCTGGGAAAAAGCCGCCCGGACGGACTGCCCGCCGCCTTCTCCCAAAAAGGGCCGGAAGTTGGAGGTACACCGTACCGGTTCCGGCGTCTCCAGACGGATGGTCACGTCCGCCAGGGTGATGGGCGTGGTATGCACGTTCAGGAGTTAATGGTGGCAATATTCATGGAGCCATTGGTGTAGCAGTAGGCCTCCACCTCGACAGCGCAAATTTGACTGTCGATGAACCAGCCGCTCTTCACCCCAGTGCCCTCTCCTTTTTGGAAAAGATCCTCAATCCAGCCCGTTGCATTGCAGGTGGCCGCATCCCCCACGTTCAGCTGCAGACTGCACCCCGCAATATGCTGTGATAATTCAAAGCTCTCAAAGAAGAGCTCCGGCTTCACATAGGTTTTCATAGCGTTCTCCTCTCGTTTCCGCCCGGGCCCGTGTGCCCGGCGCCATATTCCGCTCAGCCGCATGGGGCATGCGGCTGCTGCTTCACACAATCACATATCCGGCGGCAAAGTCGGTCCTTAAGCCAGGAGACCGGCCTTTTCCATCTGCCCCAGGAAATCCCGCACATCCGCCTGCGCGGTTTCCCGATCCACCTCATACTCCGCCAGCAGCGCCTCCACCAAAGCTTCCTCCGTGCACTCGGCCTGCAGCTTTTTCCAAAGCAGGAGGCCGCTTTCGCTGAGGGTGACCATCCCGTGGATCTTCAGCGCAGTCTCGCCGGTGGGGATCAGCAGATATTCTCCCGCGATCTCCCGCAGGACCATCTCACCTGTCGCACGCACGCGTTCAATCCTTCCTTTCAGGCCGAATGCTGGCCGCGGACCTCTGTCCGCAGGGGGCACGCAGCCGTTGCCGCTTGTTTATAATCGTGTATTATCATAGCACAATGAGCTGGAAAATTCAAGAACTTCCGCCGGAGAAGACAGCAAAATTTCCCAGCTTCCGCCAACATTTTTTTACCAAAAAAAGAAAATGAACCGCCGCACAAATGTGCGGCGGTTCATTGGAACTGCGCTTAGTCAGCTGGTCTCAGTCCACAGGGACAGAAATCACTTCACCGGGGTTCGAAGCAGAGTTGGCCGTGGCCCACTCATTTTCAAACGCGGCCCAGTCACGCACCGGCAGGATGCTGGTCCAGACTTCGTAGGTATTGCCCTCACTGTCGGTCTGGATCTCATAGTCGTGGGAGTTGGTGGCCTCCTGCACATCTGCATAGTACCAGGCGCTCCGATCCATGTTGTCGGGCCAGGTGGTCATGCCGGGCAGCATGTGGTCCTTGTCCGGCGCACGGCCCAGCACGCGGTTGAAGATGGCCATGGCCTGGGCACGGGTGATGTTCTGGTTGGGGCGGAACGTACCGTCGGAGTAGCCGTTGATGATCGCCGCCTCAGCAGCCTTGTTGATGTAGTCTCTGGCCCAGTGATCCGCAATATCGGAGAACTTGTCTTCACCGGAATAGACTACCTCGAAGAAGCGCACGGCGATGGCCGCGAACTGGGCCCGGGTGATGGGCGCATAGGGGCGGAACGTACCATCGGAGAAGCCCTCGATCACGCCGGCGCGGGTCATGGTGGACACGGCGGCATTGCACCAGGTATCCGGCTGGACATCCGTGTAGGGGTTGCTCTGGCTCCACAGCTCGTTGCGGGACTCATCCGTCAGCATACGGAAGTAGATGGTAGCGACCTCACCGCGGGTGATCTGATCCTGCGGGTGGGCCAGACCATCCTTACCGCCGATGATGTAGGCATAGTGGTCGGTCTCGTTCAGGTCGGCCAGAGGCACATCATCATCGGGGATGATGGTCTCTCCGCCGCCGTCACCGCCGTCGCCGCCCACGCGGTAGCTCAGGCTGGGCTCGGGGAACAGGAGTCCTTCATCGGAGCCGGCAGGCTGCAGATAGGCCTGCACGTTGGTCAGCACATCGTGACTGCCGGAATAGTGTTCATACTGGACAAGCTCCTGCATATAGCTCAGGCTCACCTTGCCGCCGCGGTCCATATCGTTGGCCAGGGTCAGCACAAAGTGCTCGTCAGCGCCGGAGGTATATACCAGACGGGAGCCGTCGGCAAAGGTAATGGTATTGCCGGTGCCCAGCGTGCCCGTGTAGGTGTTGCTGCCTACCCGCAGCGTGATCTCGGCATCCTTGACCAGGTCAAAATCGTAATTTTCGACTTCGCCCTTATCGGTCTGGGTCTTGCCCATGTAGTCCACAACGGTGCTGCCGGCGGGCACGGCCACGTTCATCTCACCGGCGATTTTGGCAAAGGCCGTGCTGAGATCGGCGCCTTCCAGCTGTGCGGACAGGCCCGTCTCGTCCATGGCAATCGCCATGTCCACGAATTCACCGGCAAGCTCGGTCAGGGCGGAGTACTTCTCCTCATCGGCATAGTAGTCCCGGCCAACGGTGAACAGGTTCACATCGTCGGGAATGGTCTGGAGCTCCTTGGCAGCCCAGTAGACGCCGGTCTCAAAGTTGGTGTACAGGTCGTCCCGGTCCTTGATGGTCTGCACCGCAGCCGCCAAAGGCTCGCTGCCGGAGACCTCCAGATTCCGTGCCGTGCTGGGAATGTCTTTGGACAGCAGCGCGGAAAGGGAGGGGAAGGATGCATAGCCTGCATCCGCCGCGTCGGCGTTCATCAGGTCATGGGTCTCGCCGTTGGCCGTATAAGTATTGCGCACAGACTCGGTGCCGTCCATCCAGGAGTAGCTGCCGCCGTCGGTGACCAGCACCATGTACTTCTCCGTGCCCTCAGGCAAAGCGGCACTCTCCAGGTCCGCAAGGCCTGCCCGGATACCGGACTGGACATTGGAGCCCAGCAGACTGTCCGTCTCTTTGAGCATGGTGGCCACCTCGTCGGCCAGATCGGCATCGATGGCCTCGGGCACAGTGGTCATGGGCAGCACGTTCATGGCCTTGTTTCCGAACACGGTCACGCCCACATAGACGTTTTCATTTTTGGCAAACGTGGAGCGCAGCTGCTCAGCCAGGGTCTTCACCAGGCCAAGATCCCCTTCGCCATGGAAGCTGCTGGTTCCGTCCAGCACGAACTCCACCGCCACGGGGTTTTGGTCCGAAGGCGCCGAGATGGTCAGCGTCATGGTCGTCTGCTTGGAAGAGTTGAGGCTCTCCGCCTTTTTATCCAGCAGGATGCCATTGTGGTTTTTCTGTCCGGGATTCGGCCCGTTGTACTCCGCCGTATTGGCAGCCATCGCGGACGGCGCCATGCCAAGGAGCATGACTGCGGCCAGGATCCCCGCAAAAACTCTGTGTTTTCGCATGTCCGATACCTCCATTTACACATTTTGCAGCCCAGGGAACACCGCCTCCCAACAAGGCGGACAAGGTTGCGCGTTGATTGAACACAGCCACATAAATTGGAATTTATTATATCATACCGATTTCAAAGGGGCAACTGCAAAACCAGCTGAAATTGGATAATTTTTTCATTTTTGGATTTTTTCTTCCATCTGCCCGCCGTCAGAACTCCATGGCCATGGAGGCGGACTCCTCCCGTGTGAGCACCTGCACTCCGCCGTCCAGCACCCGGTACACCCGGCCGCACAGCCCCAGAGCGGTGGGGCGATGGGTGGTGATGATGCAGGTCCGGTCGGGACAGCCGTCCACGATGTTGCGCAGCACCTGCCGTTCCGTGGCCACGTCCAGGGCGGAGGTGGCCTCGTCCAGCAGCAGCACGGGGGCATCCTTCAAAATAGCCCGGGCAATGGCCAGGCGCTGGGCCTGTCCCTCCGAAAGGCCCCGGCCGCGCTCGCCCACGGAGGCATACAGCCCCCCCGACAGGCGGCAGACAAAATCCCACGCGCAGGCCAGCCGCAGCGCCCGCTCCATCTCCGCCTCCGTGGCCTCCGGCCGCACCAGGCGCAGATTGTCGGCAATGGTGCCCGAGAGCACGGTGTTTCCCTGGGGCACATAGGCGATCAGCGGCCGCACCTCGATGCCCGCCGCCGTTTCCACGCCGTCGGCAGAGCACAGATATACCCGCCCCTGAGACGGGCGCACCAGGCCCAGCATCAGCCGGAGCATGGTGGTCTTTCCCCCGCCGGAGGGCCCCACCAACGCCACGATCTCACCGGGCTGGGCCGCGAAGTCCGCATGGCGCACCACCGGATCTCCGCCGTAGGAAAAGCACACATCCTCCATGCACACGGAAAATCCCGCCCGGCCCACAGGGGCACCGGGCTGTCCCCGGGGCTCCCGCTCCAGCTCTGTCAGCTCCCGGATGCGGCGGGCCGAAACAGCGGAGGTCAAAAAGGCCGGCACCACGCCCACCAGGGAGCGGAACGTGGTGGAGAGCTTGGCGCTCTGGGACAAAAACAGCGTCATGGTGCCGTAGACGATCCGGCCCGACCAAAGCAGATACAGACAGTAGCCGAACGCCGCCATCTGTACCGCCGAGCCCAGCAGGGAGATGACCGCCTCGGTCTGGATGGAGAAGCGGTTATAGTCCAGATTGGCCTTTTTGAACGTCTCCTGCCGCCGGCGCAGTTCCTTTCCGCACGTTTCCATCAGCCCGAAGCTTTTGATGGTGTCCAGATTGGAAAATGCCTCCACCTCGTAGCCCATGAGGGCGCTGCCGATCTCCTTCATTTTCCGGTTGTGCCCCCGCATGCGCTTGATGAGATAGCTGGAGCTGAGCAGCAAAAACGGGGCGCTGGCCAGAGCCAGCAGCGCCATAACGCGGTCATAGTGGAAGATGACCAAAAACGTGGCAGCAAAGGTATACCCGCTGATGACCAGATTGGGCAGCCAGCTGATGGCATTGGCGGCTACGGTGGTCACATCCGTATTGAAGCGGCTGGTCAGTTCACCGCTGCTGTAACCGGTCAGCACCAGCCAGTCCGCATCCAAGATCGCGTCAAACACCATGGCCTGGATGTCGTTGCTCACATGGACGCTGATCTTTGCGGACACCCGGGAGATCAGGCTGCGCAGCAGCAGACTGGAAAGCATGGAGCCCATCATCACCGCCGCCATGACCCCCAGCTTGGAAAAGTGATAGCCGGTGATGATGTCGATGGCGTATTTTCCCGCCAGGGCGGAGACCAGACTCAGCGATGCACTGGCCACGCCCATGACCACATAGCACACCACCGCCCAACGATAGCGCCGCGTAAAGGCGAAGATCCACTTCCAGTCCTCCGCCAGCTCCTTCAGCGTTCCCTCCCGCCACCGGCGGGCCAGTATCCCAAGGGCCTCGGAGCCCAGCAGGGTCCCCCCCTGCTTTCCGTCACGGCTTTCCTTCACATCCGCTCCCCCCTCTCGGCCATACGCGCCGGAGCGCGCCGTATCCCCGGCGCAGCAGCGGCCGCACCGGCAGCAGCCACAGCCAGGGTCCCGCAAAAAAGCGCCACCAAATATCCTCCGGTCCGATCCAGCGCCCCTTGCGGCGCACCCTGGTCACCACGGCAAAGACCTGCTCCGGCGCCACGGGGCCCTCCACCGCCTGCTGCGCGTCTCCCACCAGGAAGTACCCTTCCGGCGAAACGCGGCAGATCCGGTGCATGATGTACGACCCGTCCCCCCGGCGGAAAAAGGCCATGTCCCCCCGGCGGAGCCGTCCCTCCGGGCGGGAAAAGCAGATGGCATCCCGCCCATGGACCAAAAACGGGGTCATGCTGCCGCCGGTGACCGTCAGCGTCACCTGCCTGCCCTCCTCCAGCAGCTGCATCAAAACCGGCAGATACGTCTGGGCGTCCATTTGTCTGGGTCTTTCCTCCACGGCGTGTCCTCCTTTTGATACGGCAAAAGCCGCCCGCGATCTTCGGGCGGCTTTTCCGTTATGGCTCTTCTGCCTTGGTCTTGCGGCGGGCATAGGTCCCATAGCCGTAAGACCGGTAGCCTCCATAGCCGTAACCATAGCCGTAGCCATAGCCGCCCTGTCCCGTCTGCACCCCGTTGAGCACACAGCCCATCAGCGGCGTGCCGGTCTCCGAGAGGAACTGGAGGCTGTCCACAATATGGGACATCTCCACAGCGCCGGAACGCAGCACATACAGTGTCCCGTCCGCCAGGCGGGCAAGGCCTGCGCTGTCCGCCAGCAATCCGCTGGGCGGCGTGTCCAGGATCACATACTCCGCCTCCTGGCGCAGCTGCTCCACCACGGCTCCAAGCCGGCGGGAAGT
>CABQCB010000021.1 GCA_902462475.1 uncultured Oscillibacter sp.
GCCTTGATGCCGGTGATGTTGGCGGGGTTGTGGAGGGGGGCCAGGGGGATGCAGTCCTCCAGGGCCTTCATGACCTCATCGGTGATGAGAACGGAGTCGGCAAAGGCCTCGCCGCCGTGCACCACGCGGTGACCCACGGCGTCGATCTCCTTCATGGAGCCGATCACGCCGTTCTTTTCATCCACCAGCGCGTTCAGCACGGCCTGAATGGCCTCGGAGTGGGTGGGCATGGCCACATCCACGGCGTCCAGGGTCTCCTTGCCTTCCACCTGGGGCTTGTAGGTGAACTTGCCGTCGATGCCGATGCGCTCGCACAGGCCCTTGGCCAGCAGCACGCCGGTCTCAGGGTTGAGCAGCTGATACTTCAGGGAAGAACTGCCTGCGTTGATGACGAGAATGTTCATGATTCACGACTCCTCTTTTTCTTCTTTTTGGAAAGCCTTGCGGGATTTCCACAATTGATATAAAATAACCGTAAGAAGGTTTCGCCGTAACCGGACGTAATCCTTCATATTATTCATTATACCAGAGTTTTTCCAGGTTACAACCACCAGTTTTACCGAAATGTCACTTTTTTGTCACCAAATCGGGAGTGAAATCTATGCAAATTGCAGGTATGATCATAGAGTACAATCCCATGCACAGCGGTCACCTGTATTTGCTGGAGGAGACTCGCCGCCGCCTCGGGGCGGACACGGCGGTCATCGCTGTCATGAGCGGGAATTTCGTGCAGCGGGGCGACTTCGCCCTGCTGCGTAAGCACGCACGGGCCCGGGCGGCGGTGGAAAGCGGCGTGGACCTGGTGCTGGAGCTGCCCCTTCCCTGGGCCGTTTCCTCGGCGGAGGGCTTCGCCCGTGGCGCGGTGGAGACCCTGGCGGCCACGGGACTTGTGACGCACCTGGCCTTCGGCAGCGAGTGCGGAGACGCCGCGGCGCTGCGGCGTCTGGCTGGGGTGCTCAATACCTCTGCCTGGCAGGAATCCCTGCGTATCCAGCTCAAGCGGGGCGTCGGGTTTGCCGAGGCCCGGCAGCAGGCGGTGGCGCAGTGCCTGCCGGAGGAGGCGGCATTGCTGGAAACGCCCAACAACATTCTGGCGGTGGAGTATTGCCGTCAGCTTTTGCGGCTGGGCGTCCCCATGGAGATTTTGACCGTCACCCGCCAGGGAGCGGGTTATCACGATACAGCGCCCGCTGCGGGACATCCCTCCGCCACGCTGCTGCGGCAGCTTGCCCGGCAGGGGCAGCGGGAGGCGCTCATTTCCCATCTGCCGCCGGCTATGGCGGAGGCGTATATCCGGGAAGAGGCGGCCGGCCGGGCGCCGGTGCTGGCAGAAAACGCGGAGCGGGCCATCCTGGGCCGGCTGCGTGCCATGTCCGTGGAGGAGTTTGCGCGGCTGGACGAGGGCGGAGAAGGGCTTTACCGCCGCTTGCAGGAGGCTGTCCGGGAGGAGACCTCTCTGGAGGCGATCTTGCAGCGGGCGAAGACCCGCCGCTATGCCTATACCCGCCTGCGCCGCATGCTTTTGTGGGCCTATCTGGGGCTGGACCCAAACCGGTTCCCCGCCCATCCGCCCTATCTTCGGCTGCTGGCGGCAAACGCCTGCGGCCGGGCACTGCTGGCCAGAATGCGCGAGACGGCGCATTTGCCGGTGCTTACAAAGCCTGCGGACGTGCGGCAGCTTTCAGCGCAGGCACAGCAGCTTTTCTCATGGGAGGTCCGGGCAACAGATCTCTATACACTGGCGTACCCGCGCCTCTCTGCCGCCCGGGGCGGCGGAGAGTGGCGGGAGGGGCCGGTCATTCTATAAGAGCGATGCGCGCTTGGAAAGGAGCATGGATATGGAGGCGATCATTGCGCTGCTGGTGGTGCTGGGCACCCTGACGGCCTGCGCGGGGGAGACGGTGCTGGATGTGAAAAACGCCCTTCCCATGGCGGCGGCGCCCCAGGCCATCACCTACACTGCCGAGACGAAGACGCATGCGGATACGATCCTGGACGAGGACGGCGTGCCGCTGGTATCCTATTCTTACGATGTGCCGGTTTTGACGGCCTGGCGTTCCGACGGCACGATCGTGGAGGAAGCGCGGACGCCGGCGGAGGAAACGGCCCTTGCGGCGGTGGAGACGTTCAACAGCCGCTACGAAGCGTGGACGGAGGAAGAGCGCATCGAGGAGCTTGCCGGCTACGCAGCGCAGGACCGCCAGTGGCGGACGGAAAGCGGCCAGGAGTGGAGCGAGACCAGCGCCTACACGGAGACGCTTGCATGCACGATCTATCAGACGGAGCATCTGGTGAGCGTATCCGCCAGCTACGATAGCTACACCGGCGGCGCCCACCCCAACCAGATGCTGCTGGCGTGGAATTTTGATCTGAGCACCGGGGACTTTTTCTCGGTGGAGACGCTGGCGGCGGACAGCCAGGCATTTTCCCAGGCCGTGGGCGACGAGATCGTGCGGCAGGCGGAGCAGCGGGCTGCCGAGGAGGGAATGGACGCGGCGACCATGCTCTGGTCGGATTACCGGGAGATCGCGGCGGACTGGAGCAGCTATGCGGTCTCGTTCCACGAAGACGGCATGACGATCGGCTATTCTCCCTATGAGATCGCCTGCTACGCCGCCGGCGCCCAGGTGTACCATTTGGATTATGAGCAGCTTTTGCCCATGCTCAGCGACCACGGAAAGAGCGTGCTGGAGCTGGAAAGTCAGGAATAAGGATCAAGGCGCCCTCCCACCGGAGGGCGCCTTGTTTGCGTCAACGAAAAAACGACACGCGCCATAGCGGCGCGTGTCGTTTTTCTTGTCGGAGATCACGCGGAAGCGGTGTCTGCGTGCTTCTTTCTCCCGAAGCGGTGGGAAAGGTTGTCGATCACGGAGTAATATACGGGGGTAAAGACCAGCGTCACGATGGTGGAGATGGTCATGCCGCTGATCATGGTCACGCCCATATCGCTCATCATTTCGTTGGTGTCGCCCAGGGCCAGGGCCATGGGGATCATGGCGAGGATGGTGGTCAGCGTGGTCATCATCACGGGCCGCACACGCAGGGGGCAGGCGTGGAGGATGGCGGTCTCCCGATCCTCGCCCCGCCGGCGGCGGATACGGATGTACTCCACCAGAATGATGGAGGAGTTGACCACGGTGCCCGCCAGCATGATGATGGCCACCAGGGTGATCATGGACAGGTCCCGGCCGGTCAGCGGCAGGGCAAACAGGGCGCCGGTAAAGGCCACCGGCAGGATCATCATGACCATGATGGGCATGAGGAAGGATTCAAACTGGGCAGCCAGCACGAAGTATACCAATCCCAGTGCCACAGCCAGCGCCAGCAGCAAACTGGTGAAGCTCTCCACCATGTCCTCGTAGCTGCCGGCGGTCTCGGCGGTGTAGCCCTCAGGCATGGGGTATTCGGCCAAAATGCTGTGGATGGCCTGGGTCATGGCGGTGGCGTCACCGCTGATGGTCTTGCCGGTGATGGTCACCTGCCGGGACTGGTTGGCCCGGGTGATGCTCTGGGGAGCCTGCTCCACCGTCACGTTGGCCACGGCGCTCAGCGGCACGGAGCCGCCGAAGGAGGAGGGGATGGACATGGAGCGCAGGGCGTCCAGGCTGGCGGCGGCCGCTCCGTCGCCCTTGACCACCACGTCCAGCTCCTTGTTGTCGATGGTGACGGTGGTGGCGGTGGTGCCGGTGAGCTCCGCCCGCACGGCGGCGCCCACGGTGGCAGCGGTGAGTCCGTACTGGGCGGCGGCCTCCCGGTTCATCTGCACCTTCACCTGGGGGACCTGCTCGCTCAGGGAGCTTTGCACCTCCGCGGCGTCCGGCAGCTGGGAGATGCGGTCTACCAGATCGTCGGCGATCATGCCCAGAGTATCGTAGTCGTTGCCGCGGATCTCCACGTTGATGTCGGAGCCGCTCATCATGCCCATGGTGCTGGAGGCGTCCACGGTGATCTCACATCCGGCAATGTCCTGCAGGGCGGTGCGCAGGTCGTTGGCCACGTCGGCGCTGCTGCGCTGACGTTCGCTCTTGCCCACCAGATTCACCATCATGGTGGCGGATTCATCCTGGGCGATGTAGTACATACCCTCCAGCTCCGGGCACTGCTGGGAGACCACGGCGGAGACCTGGTCGGCAATGGCGGCGGTCTCGTCCGCCTGGGAGCCGATAGGCATGGAGATGGAGATGGATACCTGCCCCTGGTCCATGTCGGGGATCAGGACGGTCTTGGTGGAAAAGAGCGTCAGGGAAAAGACCACCACCAGACCCACGGAGACCAGCATGCCGGCTTTGAGATGATAGGTGAAATAGGTGAGCAGACGCATGTAGAGGGCGCTGAGCTTTGCCACTGCGGCGGAAGCCCGGGCAGCCAGGGGGCCGGGGGTCTTGTTGGCCTTGGCCAGCTGCTGGCGGCGGATCTTCTCCTCGTCCAGCAGGAAGTAGCACAAAAGGGGAACCAGCGTCAGGGCGATGACCAGCGACGCGAAGATCAGCGAGGCGATGGTCAGGCAGAAGTCCCGGAACATCATGCCCGCGATGCCGTCCACCAGGCCCAGCGGCACGAACACGGCCAGGGTGGTCAGGGTGGAGGCCAGTACGGAGGAGGTCACTTCCGCCGTGCCCTCCACGCAGGCGCTCATGCGGTCGTGGCCGTCGGCGGCGAAGCGGTAGATGTTCTCCAGTACCACGATGGAGTTGTCCACGATCATGCCCACGCCCATGGCGATGCCGCCCAGACTCATCATGTTCAGCGTCAGGCCCAGGGCGTTCATGAGGATGAACACGGACAGGATGCACACGGGCATGGAGATGACGATGGTCATGGTGGCGCCGCCCCGACGCAGGAAGAGGAACACCACGATGGCTGCCAGCAGCAGGCCCTGGAAGATGTTCTGGAAGGCGGCGTCCACGGAGAGGTTGATGTAATCGCTGGCGATATAGGGCACGGTGTACTGCACGGCGGGATTTTCCGCGCTGAGGGATTCCAGCCGCTCCAGTACGGCCTCGGCCGCGGCCACCTCGTTGGCGCCGGACTGCTTGGAGACCTGGAGCATGACGCAGGCGGTGCCGTCCACCTTGGCGGTGGAGTCGCTCTCCTGGGAGACCAGGGAGACGTCGGCCACCTCCTTCAGCCGCACGGTGCCGCCGGTAGGCAGGGTGATGAGGGTGTTGGCCACGTCATCCACGCTCTGGAACTTGGCGTCGGTGCTGACGGTGAGGGTCTTGGAGCCGTTTTCCACGGTGCCGGCGGGATAGATCAGGTTCTGGCCTGCCAGGAACTGCGCCACATAGCTGTTGCTCAGGCCAAGACCGGCGGCCCGGGCGGCGTCCAGCCGGACCTCCACCTGCTGGGTGACGCCGCCGGAGATGGTGACCTGGGCCACGCCGTCGATACGCTCCAGGGCGGGGGCCACCGTGTCCTCCGCCAGGGACTGGAGCTGGGCCAGGTCGTCACCCTTGAGGGCGATGATGGCGGTGGGCATCAGCTCGCTGATGTTCAGGTTCACGATGACCGGGTCCGTGGCCCCGTCGGGCAGGGAGGTTCGGTTGAACTGCTCCCGCAGCTTGGTAGCGGCAATGTCCAGATTGGTGCCGTCCACATAGGTGACCTGCAATTGGGACACCCCGTCGGAGGAGGTGGATGACACGCTGTCCACACCGGATACGGACAGTATGGCGGATTCCAGGGGACGGGTGACCAGCTCCTCCATGTCGCTGGGGGTGGCGCCGTTGTAGTAGCACATGACGATGGCCATGGGGGCCTCAATGTCCGGCATGAGGGCCATTTGCAGCTGCGTGCTGAACATGATGCCGAATACGGTGATCAAAATAACGGCCAGCAGCGTAGCGACCCGGTGCCGGATACAGAATTTTGCAGTATCCATGGGTGCTTACGCCTCCCCCGTCACGACCCGGACGGCATCGCCGTCGTGGAGGTAGGACTGACCCACGGTGACCAGCGTCTCTCCGCCGGTAAGACCGTCGGTGATCTCCGTGACGCCGGAGCCGATGATGCCGGTCTGGACGGTGACCTGCTTGGCGGTGTCGTTTTCCACGATGTAGACATACTGGACATCACCGCTGGTGAGGATGGCCTCCGTGGGGATCACCACGGCATCCTCGCTGCCGCCGGTGTGGAACGTCACATCGGCGAACATGCCGGACAGCAGCCCGGTGGCCTCCGGGGGCACATCCAGGGTGACGGAGTAGAGCTTGGTCTGAGGATTGGCGGTCTGGTCCACGGAGCGGATCACGGCGGAGAAGGAGGCTCCGGCGGCGGAGACGTTCACGTCCGCCGTGTCGCCGATAGAGAGCTGCGGCACCAGTGCCTCGGAAACGGACACGGTGATCTTCATTTGGGAGGCATCGTCGATGACGGCCAGAGGTGCCGCGGTGGAGACGTAGCTGTTTTCCACGGCGCTCATGCTGGCCAGCACGCCGCTGATGGGGGCGATGACGTTGCCGGCGCTGTCCACGTTTTCCAAAGCGGTGTCCAGCTGCTCCAGACCGGAGCGGGCGTTTTCCATGCCGGACTCCAGCTGGGCCAGGGTGGAGTTGCGGGTGGCGATGGCGGACTGCAGCTGCAGCTGCGCCTGATCGATCTCCGCCTGAGAGGCGGCGCCGATCTCATACAGAGCCTTCAGATCCGCCAGATTTTTTTCGTACAGACTGATCTGATCGGCAAAGACCTGGGTCTGGTCGTTGTAGCTTTGCACGGCAGAGGAATAGCTGATGCTGGCGGCATTGTAGGATGCCAGGGTGCTCTCCATGTCCAGGGTGCACAGAATGTCCCCGGCGGAGACCGTGTCGCCGGCGGAATAGTAGACGGCGGTGCACTTGACAGGCGTGGACATGGTGATGACGGATTGATTGTCCGCTGCCAGCTGGCCGGAGACGATGTTCTCGTTGGAAATGGGACCGCGGGAGACAGCCTCCACCTGCACGGCCACGCCGGCGGGAGCGGCTTCCTCCACCTCCTGCTGGCCGCAGCCGGCGGCGCTGAGGAGCAGCAGAGCGGAAAGCGTCAGAGCGGAAATGTGTTTTAGCTTCATGGGAAGGCCTCCGTTAGTTCAAAATGCCGTATTCCACGGCCCAGAGATAGGTGTTGTAGGCGGAAAACAGGTTGTGCCGGGCGGTGGTCACGGCGTCCTCCGCAGCGGCCAGATCGTCCTGGGCCGTCAGGAGCGTATTTTTGGAAATGCTGCCCTGCTGGTATTTCAGCTCCGAGGCGGCATAGCTGGCTTGCTGATAGGAGAGGGCGGACTCTGCCGCCTCCAGCACCTGCTGATAATCCAGCACGGCGGCATAGACCGTGCGGAAGCTCAGCTCAAAGCTCTCCAGGCTGGACTGATAGGTGTACTGCGCGGCGGTGTAGGTGTGCTCAGCGGATTTGCGCTGGTAGCTGTTGGCGCTGTACTGGTCCCGGGCGTCGTCATAGGCCTCCTTGGCGTCGTCCAGATCCCGCTGGGCGGCATAGAGGGTATAGCTTTTTTCCATGGCGGCGGCCAGACCGTCCTCCAGGGACATCTCCTCCACCTGGCTCTTGGATACCTTGGGTACCTCTTCCAGCGTCAGCGTCCCGGTCTGGGGAAGGCCCAGCAGAACTTCCAGCTGGCGGGTGTAGTTGCCAAGATTCATCTCCAGGGTGGCAAGACCGCTTTGCAGCTGCGTGCGGCCGTCCTTGACCTGCTGGAGCGTCAGGGCGGAGATCTGTCCCAGCTGGTAGCGCAGCTCCATCTCCTCCACGCTGCGGTCCATGGCGCTCAGCTGCCGCTGGAGGCCCTGACGGGTGTTCTGCATCTCCAAAATAGCGATGTACAGTGTCTCGGCACCCATGACCGTCTGGTTTTTGGCGTCTTCCAGCTGGCGCTTGGCTGCCTCCGCGTCGCCCTGGAGCTTGCCATCCTTGAGATCGTCAAAGGTCTGCTCGATGGAGGCGTATGTATCCGAGAGCTGCTGATAGGTGTAGGATTCCTTCTGGCCGCCCAAAATCAGCAGATACTGGGCCTTGGAGATGCTGTTGAGGCTGTCCCGCAGGTCGTCGTACATCTTGTCAAAGTCTGTGGCGTCGATGGAAGCGATGGTCTCGTCCAGCATTTTGACGGTGGTGGAATTTTCCCGCACCCGCTGCTCCAGATTCTCAAAGGAGACGGTGCCCTCTGCGTCCTGGTGGTAGAGGTCTTTGTGGGCGGTCAGCTCACCGCCGCCTCCGGCAGCCGAAGCGGCCTCCTCGGTCAGGCTGCTTGCAGCCTGTGCGGCAGGCATGCTGCCGGACAGCAGCGCCAGGACCAGCGCCAGCGTGAGCAGGGTTCGTTTTGCGTGCATAGGATCCCTCCGTGTGTTTCGGGCAGGGCGTCCGCTGGCCTCACAGGCGTGGACGGGAGCCCTTATTTTAAATTTAAACTATTTTGACACCCCATTATAGCAAATCCACCGGCGCCGCGCCATAAAAAGAAAATAAAAAAATCAGGCAAAACCACAAAAAAACCGGCCGCCTTTTGGCGGCCGGTCGTTCACTCCGTAAAATGGACGTGATTATAAATGTGGTCCTGGCAGAAGCAGTGGTATCCCGCGCACTTGGAGCAGTAGCGGAACTCCAGATCGGGGAAGTCCGCGTCCGTCCGCCCGCACACGCAGCACTTGTGCCGGTAGCCCTGCTGGGCGGCCTTTTTCTGCTGCTGCTTGACAGCGGATTTGAACTGGATGGTCTGGTGGGAGCTGCGGTGGCGGTTCATCTGACGCCGGCGCCCCAGAGCCTCGGTCATGTCGCTCCAGAAGAATACCAGGAAGTTCAAAAGGGCGATGACCGGCAGCAGCGCGCTGACGAAATCCAGCCGCAGCAGGGCGGAGATGATGTCCACGGCGAACAGGGCCGCATCGGCCAGAGCCAGCCACTTGACCTTGAGGGGGATGAAAAAGAACAGCAGTACCTGAGCGTCCGGATAGAGGGCGGCAAAGGCCAGGAACATGGACATGCCGATGTAATAGGTGCTGTAAATGGTGGAGGCGGAGGAGCCGAAGGCATAGTAGCTGATGATGCCGGTGAGGATGGTCAGCACCACGCCGGAGAGGTAATAGAGATTGAACTTCGGCGTGCCCCACTCCCGCTCCAGGAGATTTCCAATAAAATAGGTGAAATACAGCGAGAGGATGAGGGAGAACGGATCGAAGGTATCCGGCACGAAAATAAAGCTCACCAAACGCCACAGCTGCAGGTGCAGCACTTCACCCCAGTTGAAGCCAAGGAAGGGGAAGAGGGCGTAGTTGGTCAGCCGCAGCAGCAAAAAGACAATGACGTTGCCCGCCACGATGTAGCGCATCAGGTTAGGGACGCCGAAATTGGGATGGCTGAACGCAAAGCGATCCACGGCGTCATTGAGTTTTTTCAAAGTAAACCCTCCAAGTTTCAATAGATACTGGCATTATACCCGCTGGGGAAGAAAAAGTCATGTATAATTTTTGAACGATGGAAATTTACGACAGTTTTCCATAAATGGGGCAAAAGGGCTTGACAAAGCAAAAAAACATGATACCATGAATACGAAAATTTGATATCCCTTATCAAGAGTGGCGGAGGGAACGGCCCGATGAAACCACGGCAACCTGCATTGTAAGGTGCCAAATCCGACGGATACCGAAAGATGAGGAGCGAGCAAAAGAACTTCTATGCGCGTTTCGTCGTCGAAACGCGCATTTTTTTCGCCTCTTGAAAGGGAAGAAAGGGAGCAAAGACTATGGCAAGACACTATCTGTTTACATCCGAGTCCGTGACGGAAGGACATCCCGACAAGATCTGCGACCAGATCTCCGACGCCGTGCTGGATGCCATCTTGGCCCAGGACCCCCAGGGCCGTGTGGCCTGCGAGACCACGGCCTGCACCGGCCTCATCCATGTGATGGGCGAGATCACCACCACCTGCTATGTGGACATCGCCAAGATCGCCCGGGAAGTGGTACGGGACATCGGCTATGACCGCGGCAAGTACGGCTTTGACTGCGATACCTGCGGCGTCATCACCTCCATCGACGAGCAGTCCGCCGACATCGCCCTGGGCGTGGACAAGTCTCTGGAGAGCAAGGAGAGCGCCGACGCGGAGCTGGGCCACGGCGCCGGCGACCAGGGCATGATGTTCGGCTACGCCTGCGACGAGACGCCGGAGCTGATGCCCCTGCCTTTGTCTCTTGCCCAGAAGCTGTGCAAGCGCATGGCCGAGGTGCGCAAGAGCGGCCTTTTGAATTACATGCGGCCCGACGGCAAGAGCCAGGTCACCGTGGAGTATGACGAGAACGACCGCCCCGTCCGGGTGGATACGGTGGTCATCTCCACCCAGCACAATCCCGACGTGACCCTGGAGCAGATCCGCCAGGACATGATCGACCAGGTGGCCAAGGTGGTCATCCCCGCCAACCTGCTGGATGAGAACACCAAGTATTACATCAACCCCACCGGCCGCTTCGTCAAGGGCGGTCCGGCGGCGGATGCCGGCCTCACCGGCCGCAAGATCATCGAGGATACTTACGGCGGCAAGGACCCCACCAAGGTGGACCGCTCCGCGGCCTACGCTGCCCGGTATGTGGCCAAGAACATCGTGGCGGCCGGTCTTGCCCGCCGCTGCCAGGTGGAGCTGGCCTATGCCATCGGCGTGGCCCAGCCTGTGAGCATCCTGGTGGATACCTTCGGCACCGGCACCGTGGGTGACGATAAGCTGGAGGCGGCCGTGCGCAAGGTGTTCGACCTGCGTCCCACCGCCATCATCCGGGATCTGGACCTGCGCAAGCCCATCTACCGTCCCCTGGCGGCCTATGGCCACATGGGCCGGGAGGACCTGGGCGTCAACTGGGAAAAGACCGATCGGGTGGAGCAGCTGAAGGCCGCCGTGGCGGAAGGCTGAGCGCAACATACAAAGAAAAAAGAAGCAGCAAACGCTGCTTCTTTTTTTCGACTTTTTTCGCATGGAACGCTGCGCTCCGGGCACGCTAGACCGGGAGGTGAGCAGAGGTGTACGGATGGCAAGAGATTCCCGGCGCGCTGGTGCGGCTGCTGGAGGCGGACCTGGCTGCCGGGGAGTTTTTTGAGCACCTGAGCGACGAGCAGCGCGGAGCGCTGCTGCAAGGCGGCGGAACGGGAGCGGATTACGGCGCGCTTTTGGAGCGCGCAGGGCGCGGATGCGATGCGGCGGAATTTTAGAAGAGCGGCCTTCGGGCCGCTTTTTTACGGCCGGAAATAGGCATCCAGGACCTCCAGACACTCCTGCCGCAGCACGCCCGCGGTGACCTGGGGCTGATGGTCGGAGTGGGAAAAGACCAGATGCGAGCAATCCGAGCCCTCCTCGCCGAAAATGGCGCACAGGTCCCGGTTGCTGGCGCCGTATACCAGCCGTCCCAGCCGGGTCCATACCATGGCGCCGCTGCACATGAAGCAGGGCTCGCAGCTGGAGTAGAGGGTGTACTCCCGCAGGTCCGTGATGCCGGTCTCGGCGCAGAAGCGGCGCAGCAGGCCGGCCTCCGCGTGGAAGGTGGGGTCGCTGGCGCTGTGCACCTGATTTTCGTTGCTGTAAACGATGGCCCCGTCTTTGACCAGTACGGCACCAAAGGGTTCATTGCCGTGCTGGGCGGCGGCTTTGGACAGGCGCAGGGCCTCCTCCATGAAGGAAATATCCTGGGACGAATGCGGCATAAAATGCCCTCCTTTGCGGATTTGAACTGGAAACAGCATACCATACGGCGGACATAAGGACAAGAGGGGGAAAAGCTGCCTTGACCTGGGGAGCGGAATCGGGTACAATAAAACATTGTCAAAGCTACGCGGAAAGGCTGCAATTGAGAGGAGTGAAGGCACTTGCCCGGCATTTCGGTGATCGTTCCCCTGTACCAGGCGGAGCGTTTCGTGGAGCAGTGCGTGGAGAGCGTACGGCAGCAGACATTTTCGGATTGGGAGCTGTTGCTGATCGATGACGGCTCCACGGACGCAACCCCCGCCCTGTGCGACCGCCTGGCGGCGGATGATCGCATCCGGGTGTTCCATAAGCCAAACGGCGGCGTCAGCAGTGCCCGGAATCTGGGACTGCGGGAGGCGGCGGGGGAGTACATCGCGTTTTTGGATGCGGATGACCGCTTTGCCCCGGAGGCACTGGAGACCATGTGGCAGCTGCTGGAGTCCACCGGGGCTGACACGGCGGGCTGTGCCCACTGGAATCTCTCACCTGATGGAGCGCGCAGCCCGGAGCTGCTGCTGCCGCAGGGGGTCTATGACCGGCAGGGAATCCGGGAGCGGATCGTGGACCCGCTGCTGGGGGACCGGCTGACGCAGCCAGTGTTCAACGGCTATATCTGGCGCTATTTGTTCTCCGCACAGATCATCCGCCAGGCGGAGATCACCTTTGAGGGTGCCTATCTGGAGGACGAGCTGTTTTTGATGGAGTATTTCTGCAATGCGGAGAAGCTGGCCGTTACGGAGCAGCCCCTGTATGAATACCTGCTTAATCCCAATTCCGCCACCCATAAATACATGCGGGATCTGATGCAGGTGTTCGGCCGCTTTATGGAGCGCAAGGAGGCGCTTGCAGCACGCTACGGTCTGGATGCGGACCGGCCCCAGTGGCGGGAGATGTCCAACTGGGCGGGATTGCTGATCGCGGTGGGCAATGAATTTGCGGCGGGTAATCCCAAGAGCGTCCGGGAGCGGCGTGCCGCGGTGGAGGCGCTGTGCGCCCGCCCGGAGATGGCCCGGGCCATCCAAACGGTGCATCCTGCCGGTCTGGGACGCAATAAGCAGATGGTGGCGGACCTGATCCGGGGGCGGCACTTTTTCCTGTTGACGCTGCTCTACCGGATCAAAAACCGACTGTGAAGGAGATCCATGCATGTTAGTGATACAAGAGAGTCTGCTTTGGCGGCTTTGCCTGGCCCTGGCGGCAAGCTATGAGGAAAGCCGCCTGTGCCGGATCCTGGATGACATCGGCGCCTGGTGCAACCGTCAGATCGACACCAGCGCGGTTTTGCGGGTGCTTTGCAGGGAGGGGGTCGTGGCCCGCGCCTGGCCGGAGAGCCTGCTTTGCCGTGTGCTCATGGCGGTGGTGAATTTCCCCGGCTGGCTGCTGCATAAGCTGTATACGGCGTTTCAGGTTACCTTTGAAGACAGCTTTTTTGCACGGCTTGCGTTTCAGATCGGAGAGGAGACCGTTATCGCGCAATCCTGGCTGATCATGGCCCTTTGGATCATTCCCTATGAGCGGTGGAACAATGCATATACGCTGATGGCGTTTTCTTTCCTGCTGGTCGTGTTCCACGCGGGTGCCATGCGGCACGGCGCGGGTATGCGTCTGGACCTGAAGCGGATCGGATTTTACCCGCTGGTACTGTTCGGCGCCATGTTCCTGGCAGTGCTGTTTTCCTATGAGCCGTCCTCGTCCATGCGCTTTTTGATCTACCATATCTCCGCGGCCCTGTGCGTGCTGGTGACGGTCAGCGCGGTCCGCTCCAGCGAAGATCTCAAACGGCTGGTGGGCGGTGCGGCGTTTTGCGTCATGGCCACCTCGTTGTATGGTGTTTACCAGCGGATCCAGGGCGTGGAGGTCAACGCCTCCTATGTGGATTTGAAGCTCAACGAGGGAATGCCCGGGCGGGTGTATTCCATTTTTGATAACCCCAACACCTTTGCGGAAGTGCTGATCCTGCTGCTGCCGCTGGTGCTGGCCCTGGGACTGTGCTCCAAACGGAATATCTCCAAGCTGGCGGCATTTGCTGCATTCGGCGTGGGCGCGGCTGCGCTGGGAATGACCTATTCCCGGGCTAGCTGGGTTGGTATGGGCTGTGCCATGGTGGTCATGGTATTTTTGTGGAAGCCGAAGCTGATCCCGGCGTTTGCGGCCCTGTGCGTGGTGTGCATCCCGCTGCTGCCGGATACCATCTGGAACCGGAGCCTGACCATCACCAACCCGAATGACACCTCCACGGCCAGCCGCCTGCCGCTGTATAAAGCGGCGCTGGAAGTGATCCGCACATCGCCGGTCTCCGGCGCAGGGCTGGGCACTGCTGCCGTACAGTCGTATATCAGCGATATGAACCTCTATCATGGCTCGGCCCCGTTTGTCCATGCCCATAATTTCTTCCTGGAAGTGTGGATCGAGGCAGGACTGCTGGGAATCGTGGGATTTTTCAGCTCCATGCTGTGGAATATCAAGCGTGCAGCCTATGCGGCCCGCCACTGTGCAGATTCGGCGGCGCGGACCATCACCTGCGCAGCCTGCGCGGCCATGTGCGGAGCATTGGTCTGCGGCCTGGCAGATTATCTTTGGAACTATCCCCGGGTCATGTGTATTTTCTGGTTCGTGTTTGCTGTGGCAATCGCAGGAATCAAGCTGTGTTGGAGCGATGCAGCACCTGCGGAACAGAAAACTCCTTGACATCAGAAGAAAAAACGGTAAAATGGTAGGAGTCAATAACTTTGGCTCCTACCATTTTTGGGAGCGCGTTTCACCCATCCATGAGGGAAAAACCGCAACCCATAACCCGCGGGGACATTACCAGAAGCGGGAAGCATTTCCGCAAAGCCGTCGGTCAAAAGACGGCCAAGACCACATGAAAGACCACAGATAAAACAATTCCATAACCGGGTGTAGCGCAGTTGGTAGCGCGCTTGCTTTGGGAGCATATCCCGCCCATCCATGAGGGAAAAAGCCCAACTCCACAACCCGCTGGGACACTACCAGAAGCGGGAACCATTTCCGCAAAGCCGTTGGTCAAAAAACGGCCAAGACCACATGAAAGACCACAGATAAAACAATTCCATAACCGGGTGTAG
>CABQCB010000022.1 GCA_902462475.1 uncultured Oscillibacter sp.
CCGCGGTCATAGTACACCTCGGAGCAGGGGCCGCAGGGGCCGGCACCGTGCTCCCAGAAGTTATCGGCCTTGCCGAAGCGGAAAATGCGCTCGGCGGGGATGCCGATGTCCTTGTTCCAGATCTCAAAGGCCTCGTCGTCATCCAGGTAGATGGAGGGATACAGGCGGTCCTCCTCCAGGCCCACCACCTTGGTCAAAAACTCCCAGCAGAAAGGAATGGCTTCCTTCTTGAAGTAGTCGCCGAAGGAGAAGTTGCCCAGCATCTCAAAATAGGTGCCGTGGCGGTCGGTCTTGCCGATGTTTTCGATATCGCCGGTGCGGATGCACTTCTGGCAGGTGGTGACGCGGTCACGGGGGGGCTCCTCCTCCCGGGTGAACCAGGTCTTCATGGGCGCCATGCCGGAGTTGATGAGCAGCAGGCTCTTGTCGTTGGCGGGCGGGATCAGGGAAAAGCTGGGCAGACGCAGGTGCCCCTTGCTCTCAAAGTAGCTCAGGAACATCTCGCGCAGTTCGTTCAGCCCATAATAGGGATGTGCCATGGTTTCTTCCTCCTCAGATATGTTGATGGTATTCTTGCATACATGGTGCAGGCAGCGCCGAAAACACAAAAAAGCCTTCGCCCCGGTTTAGGGGCGAAGGCGCAGCTTCACGGTACCACCCTAATTATTCCCCTTGCGGGGACATCTTAGCCATCCGGTAACGGGGATGAACCGTTCCGCTCCTCGCGGACTGCTCCAAAGTGGCTGCACGGCGGCGTGGGCAAGGGGCTTGCACCGTCTCCCCTCTCGCTTGGCCTGTTTCGCAGTGCTGGCTTTGTCACGGCGATTTTCTCTTTATGACAAAGACATTATATCCTTTTTATCCGGTTTGTCAAGAAGATCTGTGCTCTTTTTCGCCCGGATCCGTCACGGGCCTGCCTGTGAGGATACACACACCTGTGGCGGTGCACTTCCCGCAGCAGACACAATGGGTGGGGCCGCCGACTTTTCCATAAAATACCCGGAATACAACCCAAAGCCCCACAGCCAAAAACAGCAGGAACCCTGCCTCATACCAGCTCATCGTTCTCACCTCTTTGGGGGTATGCTACTCCAGAAACAGTGCCTTTGTCAGTGGCATCAGCAACAGTCTGAGCCCCAAAAGTCCCAGCAGCGCCTCCGGAGGGCCCGGAAGCTCTCCCAGTGGGATCTCCTGGGGCTCCAGCAGTGCCCCGCCTGGCCCCGGCAGCGTCCGTTGGATGCACAATACCGGCTGACGCACACCGGAGAGCGTCAGGCTGTCCCGGGGGGAGAGCCCGTAGGAGATGACCACCTGCGCCTGGGCGCGTACCGGGCAGTCCCCCGGCAGCAGCAGTCGCTGACAGCGGAATAGTGTGCCGCCTGCGGCGCGGGCCCCCTCCGGCGTCAGTGCCAGCAGCTCCCAATTGGAGTCCGATAGCTCCTGTGGGGCCGGACAGCGGACCTGGGGCGGCAGAAACGGAAGCCACCGGGACGGGCAGCGGAAAATTCCCCTCTCCAAACACAACACCTCCCGCCTAGTTTGGCCGGAGCATGAGATTCCATACGAAAACCATCTCGTTTTTTTCCATTCCCTGTGCTATACTGAAAAAGCAAAACCGATTTCGAGGTGACCGAGTTGCATTTTTGGGCGCATTTGAAAACCGTACACCGCCACCGGGCGCTGGTGCGGAAATACTGCTTCCGGCTGGGCCTGTACTGGCAGGGCCTGACCCACGATCTTTCCAAATACTCTCCTGTGGAGTTCTGGGCGGGGGTGAAATACTTTCAGGGGGATCACAGTCCCAACGATGCTCAGCGCAAGGCATGGGGATACAGCGCCTCCTGGCTGCACCACAAGGGGCGCAACCGCCACCACTTTGAATACTGGACGGACTATGGCCTCAATGGTGAGGGCATCACCGGTGTGGAGATGCCGCGAAAATACGTGGCAGAGATGTTTTGTGACCGATTGGCTGCCAGCAAGGTCTACCGGGGGGACCAGTTTGACCCGGGCGACCCCTATGCGTTTTTCCTGCGGGGACAGAAAAAGCGCCTGCTGCTCCACCCTGCCACCGCCGCGCTGCTGGAGGCCATGCTCCGCACGCTGCGGGATGAGGGCGAGGACGCAGCTTTCGCGTATATCCGGCGGGAGGTCCTGGGAAAGAAGTAAAAAAAGAGACGGCGCAGCCGTCTCTTTTTTTATGAAGCCAGGAAGCCAGCGCATGTCAGGGCAAGGGGCGGTCTCCCGATACGGCAGCGATCCCTGCCGCTGACTTCCACCCAAGCGCGGAGACGCCGTAGCTCCAGATCCCCATGGCGCTGAGCCCCACTGCTGCCCCGCCGATGGAGACCATGCCCGCGGCCGCAAGCCCCAGGGCGATCATACCCACGCTCAGGACTCCCGCGGAGATCAGTCCAACGCTGAGGATGCCCACGGAAAAATTCCCGATCGCCACCACGCCTACGGCCGTATTATACCGGGTGGGGTGCCGGTCGTGCCCGAACCGGATGCTGATCAGCGGGAGCCCCAGCAACGTGCGGCGGCTGGTATATTGGTAGACCGGTCCGAAGCTGCGCCGGTAGTCTTGGGCCAGCATGTCCAACTTTTCCTCCACCCGGGCGGAGCGGCTGCTCTCCTGCTCTGCCGCCGGATCTAAAGCATCTCCGTCTTTGACCAGGTAATCGATGCTGACACCGAACAGCTCTGACAGGGCGATGAGCTTTCCCAGCTCCGGCATGGCCGCGCCGGACTCCCATTTGCTGACGGACTGCCGGGTGACGCCCAGACGGTCCGCCAGCTGTTCCTGGGAAAGCCCCGCCTTTCGCCTCAGCTCCATCAGCTTTTCACAAAACTGCATATTGGTTCCTCGCCTTCTTTGGACTGATCACAGGATACGCCATTTCGGCCGCCGTGGCAAGAACGGAGCGCGTGGCAATTTGTCAACCGCGGGTTGCAGGCCTTGCAGGCCAATGGATCCCGCCCGGACAGGCACGGCTTTTCTGCATAAGCACTGCGCACGCAAAAAAAGAGGGCGGCAGGCGCCACCCTCTCCCCCGCTTAAGAAAGCGGGATCTTCGTCTCTCCCCAGAGAATATAATCCACGGCGGACAGGTCCACCGGTCGTTCAAAGGTGGTGCTGAGCGTCCGCAGGCCGTTCTGGCCGCCCATGAATGCGCTGCCCTCGCAGATCTGGCTTCCGTCCCGCAGTACCAGGGAGATCTGGGCTGTGGGAATATACTCCACCATCATAGGCACTTGGCTGCCGTCTTCTGCCGTAACGACCATGTCAGACTGTGCCGCCTCGCGTTCTTCCAGTGCCCGCAGCTCCTCCGGATCGTAGCGGTAGGTCATGGTAAGGCCCAAGGGCGAAACGCGCAGGGTCTCCAATGTCAGCGTACCGCCGATCCAGCTGGTGGTGGTTCCGGCGGCGTCTACTTCCACGGCACCGGCGCTGCCCATCCGGGCGGAGAGCGGGAAATCCCAGCTGCCGGCCACCACGGCGTTTTCCTGGAGCCAGAGGCCCGGGATGTGCAGGGTTTTCCCATCGATGGATTCGCTTGCGGTGACAGAGACCACCATGGACAACTTGTTTCGCTCTGTCTTGGACGCTTCCATCCAGGAAGCATCGATGGAATAAGAGATGTTCTCCGTCTGGGTGCCGTCCTGCTCCAGCAGACAGGCCCGGTGATCGGGATCAAACCCCTTCCCGAAAAGGGCATAATTTTCGTCAGAAGAAAATTCCGTTCCCTCCGGCGCGGTGACCTCCAAAAGGAGGTAGAAAGACGTTCCGTCTCCGAAAGCGGACAGCGGCGTCATGGTGGTGCCGTTGCTGGTGACGGCTGCGGGAAGCTCTCCGGAGAGGGATTCCACCACAGAGCGCTCCTCTTCTGTCAGGGTGCCGAAATAGCGGTCCCACAAGGATACGGAGGCGGCAGCCGCCGTGCCTACCAGCAGTGCGGCCGCCACGGCAGCCGCTGCCCACCGCCGCGTCCAGATCCGGCGGCCCTTGTGCACTGGGTTTTCCCGATGCATCAGCGCGGCCACCAGGGCGTCCCTGCCCTCCGGCGTGTAGGACACCCGGTCCAGTTCATTCCGATAAGCATGCTCGTTCATAGCTACCTCCCAGCGCCGTGCGGAGCTTTGCCTTGCCCCGGTAGAGATAGGTGCTGACCTGCCCGGGGCGGCAGCCCATCACGCCGGCGATCTCCTCCACGGTGTATTCTTCATAATATCGCAGGTAAATGGCCTGCCGGTACTTTGCCGGCAGGGCCTGCACCGCCTGCAAAACAGGGCTCTCCCCTGCCGGCGGCACGAAGGCGGCAGCGCGGCAGCACGCTTCCTCCAGGGGAACATGCCGCCGGTGCCAGGCAGATTTTTTCAGGTCCTTGCAGCAATTGATGGTCACCCGGATCACCCAGGCCCGCTCCAGCCGTTCCTCGGAGAACCGGCATGGATTGGTCAGCAGTTTCAAAAGCACGGTCTGGCACACGTCCTGTGCGTCCTGGATGCTGCCCGTCCAGGTATAGCCAAGGCGAAGCACTGTGTCGGCCCAGCGGTGTACGGCAGCCTCCGCCTCTTGTTCGGTATAAGTGATTTGTTCCGTTTTGATCCACTCCTTTCCCGGCGCCGTTCACTGAGAAAACGAACCGGTCTGCCTGTTTCTGGCAGCGGGGATAAAAAAGACACCGGGAAATTTTCCCGGTGTCTTTTCGCTCAGCCTTCCTCGGCAATCTTGCGGCCCATGAGGGTACCCATGACGGAGGCCATCATGAGGCCGCGGGTCCAGCCGGAGCTGTCGCCCAGGCAGTGGAGCCCCTGGAGACTGGTATTGAAGTCGGTGTCCATCTTCACCCGGTTGGAGTAGAACTTCAGCTCGGGAGAGTACAGCAGCGTCTCCTGGGAGGCGAAGCCGGGCACCACGCAGTCCATGGCCTGAATGAAGTTGATGATGTTGATCATGGCCCGGTACGGCATGGCGGCGGTGATGTCGCCGGCCACGGCGTCGGGCAGCGTGGGCCGCAGGTTGGACTGGGCCAGCTCCTTCTGCCAGGTGCGCTTGCCGTCCAGAATATCTCCGAACCGCTGCACCAGAATGTGGCCGTTTGCCAGCATGTTGGTCAGCTCGCCCACTTTCTGGGCGTAGGCGATGGGCTGGTTGAAGGGTACGGAGAAGTTATGGGAGCAGAGAATGGCCAGGTTGGTGTTGTCGGTCTTGAGATCCTTGTAGGAGTGGCCGTTCACCACTGCCAAGTCATTGTCGTAATTTTCCTGACTGACAAAGCCGCCGGGGTTCTGGCAGAAGGTGCGCACCTTGTTTTTGAAGGGCTTGGGATAGCCCACCAGCTTGGATTCATAGAGTACCCGGTTGACAGTCTCCATGATCTCGTTGCGCACCTCCACCCGTACGCCGATGTCCACGGTGCCGGGGGCGTGGGCAATGTTATGCTCTGCGCAGAGCTTTTCCAGCCAGTCCGCGCCGCGGCGGCCGGTAGCCACTACGGTGTGCTTGGCGTAGATCTCCAGGTCCTTCTTGCCGTTGGAGACGAATACGCCCCGGCAGACCTCGTTTTCCAGGATCAGATTGCTGCACTCGTAGCCGAAGAGCATCTCCACACCGTGCTCCTGGAGGAAACGCTCGATACCCAGATAAATGGCCTGGGCCCGCTCGGTGCCCATGTGGCGGATGGGGCAGTCCACCAGCTTGAGGCCCGCCTGGATGGCCCGCTTGCGGATCTCCTTGCGCTCAGCCTCATGCTCCAGCCCCTCGATGTGGGTGTCTGCACCAAACTCCAGATAGATCTGATCGGCGTAGTGGATGGTCTCCTGGGCCAGGTCCTCTCCGATCAGCGTGGGCAGGTCGCCGCCCACCTCGTAGCTCAGCGAGAGCTTGCCATCGGAGAAGGCGCCTGCGCCGGAAAAGCCGGTGGTGATATGGCAGTAGGGCTTGCAGTTCATGCACTTTTTCGTCTTGTCCTTGGGGCAGTGGCGGTTTTCCACGCTCTGTCCCTTTTCCACCATGACGATCTTCTGGCGGCTGCCCTTTTTGATCATTTCCAGGGCGGTGAAAATACCGGCGGGGCCGGCACCAACAATGACAACATCAGCGTTCATAATGACCTCTTTCTCCTCATTTGGCGGATAACTCCACTGCGTGGCGGACCAGCGTATAGGCCGGTACGCTGCGCGGCAGCTTCATGCGAAAGACCATCTGCGGGGTACGGGGTTCCTCCAGGGGCGCACCCTCGGCGTCGACCATAGGCGGGACGACCATGGAAAACGGTGCCGTGTCCGGCCCCACCAGCTCCACCGTGTCCCCTGTCCGGAATTTGTTGCGCAAAGAGAGCGTGGCATTGCCCTCTTCATCGCAATCGGTGACAAGTGCAACCACTTGCCATTCCCTGATATAGCGGGAATTGTTGTAATACTGTCCCGGCGCGCCATAGTAAAAGCCCGTGGAATAGGGCCGGTGGCTCACATGCTCCACCTCATCCCGCCAGGCCTGCTCGGGGGCGCGGCCCTCTGCGGCGGCATCCAGACAGTGGCGGTAAGCGCCTGTGACGATGGCTGCGTAGTAGGCGGATTTGGCCCGGCCCTCGATCTTCAGACTGGAGAGACCCGCGTCTATCAGATCGTCCAGGTGGTCGATCATGCACATATCCCGGGAGTTCAAAATGTAGGTGCCCTGGGCGTCCTCCTCAATGGGGAAGTACTCCCCGGGGCGCTTTTCCTCCATCAGGGCGTACTGGTAGCGGCAGGGCTGGGCACAGGCGCCCCGGCTGGAGTCCCGCCCGGTCATATAGTTGGAAAGCAGGCAGCGGCCCGAGTAGCTCACGCACATGGCGCCGTGGACGAATGCCTCGATCTCCAGATCGCTCGGCGTCTTTTCCCGGATGGTGCGGATCTCATTAAGGCTCAGCTCCCGGGCCAGGATCACCCGGCTGGCGCCCAGGTCGTACCAGGCCCGGGCGGTTTCGTAGTTGCAGATGCTGGCCTGGGTGGAGATATGCCGCTGGCACCGGGGGGCGTACTTCCCTGCCATGGTGAACGCGCCCAGATCTGCCACGATCAGCGCGTCCACGCCCGCGTCTGCCAGACGCTCCAGGTGCTCCGGCAGACGGGCGATCTCTTCATTGCGGGGCATGGTATTGATGGTGCAGTGGACCCGGACGCCGTGGCGGTGGGCAAACGCCACCGCCTCCGGCAGCTGTTCCGGGGTGAAATTGCCTGCGAATGCGCGCATACCAAAATCCGTTCCGGCCAGGTACACCGCGTCAGCTCCGTAGAGCACGGCCATTTTCAGCCGCTCCATATCCCCTGCCGGAGCGAGGAGCTCCGGCTTGTTCCGTTTATCCTGCATAGTCACCACTGTTCAAGAACGCGTTGTGCTCTTCCAGCGTGGAGGAGAAGTGGTGCTTGCCGTCCTTGCCCAGCGCGTAATAGTAATAGTTGGTATCCGCGGGCTCCAGGGCGGCCTCGATGGAAGCAAGACCCGGATTGGCGATGGGCGTGGGCGGCAGGCCCGCGTACTTATAGAGGTTGTAGGGAGAATCCACCTGCTTGTCCTCGTTGGTGATGGGACCGGTGTGATCGGGCAGGGCGTACAGCAGCGACGCGTCGATCTGCAGCATGCCGTAGGTGCCGCCCTTGTCGCCGGGGCCTTCCAGACGGTTGTAGATGACGGAGGCGATGTTGGCCTGGTCGGTGCCGTCGGTCTCCTTTTCGATCAAAGAGGCAATGGTGATGATGTCCTGCAGGTCATAGCCCCGGGCCTCCGCCTGGGCCAGCAGATCCTCATCCAGCTTGCTGTTGAAGTTTTTGATGAGCCGGTTCAGGGCGCTGGAGGCCTTCTCATTGAGATAGAAGTCGTAGGTATCCGGGAAGAGGTAGCCCTCCAGACGGCTGATGTCCTCGGAGTTGTTGTCGATATAGTCATAATCGAACGTGGCGGTCTTGGCGGCCTCCAGCAGGTTCTCCTCGGTGTTCACGCCGTTTTCCGCCAGCAGCTTGATGATCTGGGATACCGTGTAGCCCTCGGGGATCGTGACACGGACCGTGTCGGAATTCAGGTTGCCGGAGGAGTTGTGCATGCCCACGATCAATGCCCGGTAGTCCATTTCCGTGTTGAGCTCATAGGTTCCGGTGCCGATCTTGTCCTTGGCGTCGGCCACGGTGGCGAAGAGCCGGAAGAACCACTTGTACTCGATGAGCCCCGCGTCATGGAGCTTATCGGCGATGGTGCCGATGGTATCGTCCGCGGTGACCTCGATGGTGGCGGTGATGTCCTCTTTGTTGAAGGCGCACAGGTCATTGATCAGCAGCCAGCCCACGCCCGCCAGAATGGCGGAGGTGACCAGCACGAACAAAATATACGTCAGGACATTGAAATGACGCTTTTTTCTTCTGCGCCGATGGGCGGGCGGCTGGGAATCCTGCGTCCGGCGCCCGGAGCTTCCGCTTTGAGAGCGGCGTGCCGGAGAACTGCTCTGGGAACGGCGTACCTGCTCGGAATCCCAACTGGCGGTATCTCCGTTTTTGTAATCAGCCATAGAATCCTCCTATCTCCCCGCCTGGTCTGTTTTTGTGGGCGGGGCTGTTGGCTTTTTTGGGATCTCATCAAAAATTTCGGCCGGTCAGGCCCTCTTGAATCGATCCGCTGCATACAATGGCACAAAGCGAGGTGACAATCATGTGCTTTCACAATGGCAACAACGACTGCTCCTGCCTGTGGATCATCCTCATTGTGATCTTAGTGTGCTGCTGCTGCGGCAACGGCGCCTGGGGCGGGTATAGCAACAGCGGTTGCGGCTGCGGCGGCAATGACGGCTGCGGCAGCTACTGCTGAGGAAAGAAGGGGCGTGTCTGGCACGTCCCTTTTTTCTCCGGAATCGTGGGACAATCTCAAAGGTGGGCCCGCACGATCTGCCAGACCTCCTGGTGGATGTCCTCCACCGTTCTGGCTTCGCCGTCCCTGGCGCAGCAGATGACCGGCCATCCGCACCGCCGGACGACCGCACGGGCATTTTCCCGGCAGCGGCGAAGATAGGCCTCGTCCTGCTCATGAATGTCCGCACTGGTGCCGGTCTGGGCCTCCCGGCGGCGCATCATGCGCTCCGTGATCTCCGTGGGCATATCCAGATACACCACCAGATCCGGCTCCGGCAGGCCTAAACGGCCATACTCCAGATCAAAGAGCCAGTCCACAAAGGCATCCCGCTCTTCATCCGGCAGCTTGGAGGCCTGGTGGACGGCATTGGAGGTGGTGTAGCGGTTGGCCACGACCACACCCCCCTGCTCATAAAATCCGCCCCAGTCCTCTTTATAGGAGGCGAAGCGGTCCACGGCAAACAGCGTGGAGGCGGCGTAGGCGTTCACATCGCCGGGGTGACTGCCCAGAGCTCCCTGCAAATAGAGGGCTGCCGGCTGGGCAAAGGGGTTTCCATACCGGGGAAAATCGATCTCCCGGTAAGCGATCCCCTCCTGGGCCAGATGGCGGCAGAGCATTTGGGCCTGGGTTGCCTTGCCGGAGCCGTCCGTCCCCTCGAATACGATCAGCTTACCTTTCATTTTTTCCGCTTCTCCTGCCCAACATGCACCAAAAACAGAGGGAGCTTCATCATCCGGCCAATCCGGCTGGGTTCCCGGCACAGCCGGTAAAACCACTCCAGGCCATGGTCGGACCAGAATTTCGGTGCCCGATCCACCACGCCGGCAAACACGTCCAGGCTGCCGCCAAGGCCGCACAGCAGGTGTGCGCCGGTAGCCGGGCCGAACTTCTTCATCCAAAGTTCCTGCTTGGGGGCGCCCAGGCACACGAACACCACGTCCGCACCGGTTTTGCGGATCTCCTCCGCCACGGCGGCATCATCCTTGAAATAGCCGTCATGGGTACCCGCGATCACAAGTCCGGGATAGGTGGCCTGGAGCCGACTGGCCGCCTGCTCCGCAACACCGGGCTTGGCGCCCAGCAGGTAAAGCTTCTTCCCGCTTGCAGCCATACCCGCCATGAGGCCTGCGGCAAATTCAATGCCCGGCACACGGCCTTTGAGCGGCGTGCCCAGCATGGCGGCACCCTTGACGACGCCGATGCCGTCCGCCAGCACCAGATCCGCCTCGTTGACGGCTATTTTGGCGGCCAGATTTTCCCGGCACAGCTCCACGATCTCGGGGTTCGGCGTGACCACATAATGGGTGCCCTGAGACTCCGTCAGGCGCAGTCCCTCTGCCACGGCCTCCGCCATGGTCAGGTTGTCAAAGCCGACTCCGAGCACATCGATACGCATAAAATCACCTCATCACAGAGTCATACAGTTTACAAGTATAACATAGTGCGCGATTTTTGTCCAATTAAAAAAAGGAAGGTGCCTGGCACCTCCCTTTTTCTCTTTTTAGGCCGATTTTCCGCTGGCTGGTGTACCTTTTTTCGCGGGCATGGGGATCTGGGCCAGCAGCACAGCGATGAGCACCAGCACGCAGCCGAAGTATTCCCGCATGCTCATCTGGTCTTTGAGAATGATGGCGCCCGCCAGCGTGGCGAAAACGGACTCCAGGCTCAAAAGCAGGGACACCACCGTGGGGTCGGAATCCTTCTGAGCCAAAATCTGCAGCGTATAGGCTACGCCGCTGGAGAAAACGCCCACATACAAAAGCGGGAAGATACATGCCCGCAGTCCCGCAAGAGAGGGCGTTTCAAAGGCCAGCATGCCGATGGAGGACAAGATGGCCGACACCAGAAACTGCACGCAGGAAAGCTCCACTCCGTCCACCTTCTGGGTAAAGTGGTCGATGACCAGAATATGGGCGGTGAAGCAGAACGCGCACAGCAGGATGTAGAAATCTCCCCGGGCGATGGAAAAGCCCTCCGTCACACACAGGCAGTAGAGCCCCGCCACGGCCAGTGCCACGCTGATCCAGATGGTTTTGGGCGGATGCTTTTTCAAAAAGATGCCTGCGATGGGCACCAGAACGATGTAGAGGGCGGTAATGAAGCCGGCTTTGCCGGAGGTGGTGGTCTCCAGGCCCTTTTGCTGGAGGTTGGTGGCTACCGTGAGCGCTGTGCCGCAGCAAAGACCGCCCAGGATCAGATCCCGGCGGGCATGGGGCCGGGGCTGGGCCTCCCCCGCAAAATCCCGGCGGCGGCGCAGGCGCAGCACCACGCACAGGCAAAAAAGGAAAACAAAGGCGATGGCTGCACGGGCGGCGTTGAAGGTAAAGGGCTGCACGTAATCTGCGCCCACGCTCTGGGCCACGAACGCCGTGCCCCAGATCAGCGCGGCCAGAACAGGAAATACATTTTGACGAATCCGGTTGACTTTCATATGGCTTGCTCCGCTCCTGGTTCCATGGTATACTTTTTTGCACAACATTTTGGTATTGTAACACCGGGGTGAAAAAATGGCAATACTTTCGCAGGGATTCTATTTGGGTGACACCGTGGACGTTGCCCGGCGGCTTTTGGGCAAATACCTGGTGCGCCGCCTGGATGGGGAAATGCTGGTGTGCCGCCTGACGGAGACGGAGGCCTACGTGGGCCGGTGCGACAAGGCCTGTCATGCCTATGGCTACCGCCGCACGGCCCGTACGGATGCCCTGTTTCAGCCGCCGGGGCGGGCATATGTCTATTTGATCTACGGCATGTACGACTGCCTCAATATCGTCACAGAGCCGGAGGGTGAGCCCTCCGCTGTGCTGCTGCGGGGCGCCCAGGCAGTGGCCGGCGGAGAGACCATGGCGCGCCTTCGCTACGGGGACAAGCCCCTGACGGCGGCCCGGCAAAAAAATATGCTCAACGGCCCGGGAAAGCTGTGCCGGGCGCTGGGCATCACCCGTGCGGAGAACCGTATGGATCTGACGGACAGAGCAGGTGCGCTGTTTGTGTGCGACTCTCCGGCGGATCTGGGGCTCCCCTGCCCCACTTTGCCCCGGGAGCGGATCTGCGCCGGCCCACGTATCGGCGTGGACTACGCCCAGGAGGCGAAGGACTTCCCCTGGCGGTTCTGGCTGGAAAAGGAGGAATGAACATGGACAGCATGCTGTTTTTTGACCTGGACGGGACGCTCATCGACTCCAACGGCGTCTGGAAAGAGGTGGACCGGGCGTTTCTGGCCCGCCGGGGTCTTCCCTATACCCACGCCTACTATGAAGGTGTGGCCCACACCATCTTTCCCCTGGCGGCCCAGTTCACCAAGGACTACTGCGGCCTTTCCGAAAGCTGCGAGGAGATCATGGCGGAGTGGCTGGACCTGGCCAAGGACACGTACTCCCATGTGCCCCTCAAGCCCGGCGTGCGGGCCTATCTGAAGCAGTGCCGGGCGGAGGGCCGCCGGATGGCGGTGGTGACCAGTGCCCTGCCGGTCCACTGCCGGGCGTCGCTGGAGCGGCTGGACATCTCCAAGTATTTTGAGCGGGTCACCTTTGCCCAGGAGCTGGGGCTGGAGAAAAAGGCACCGGAGATCTGGCTGGAAGCGGCCCGGCTGGCGGACGTAGCGCCGGAGCGCTGCACCATCTTTGACGACAGCATCGCCGCCTGCCGGGGCGCCCGAGCCGCCCATATGCGGGTGGTGGGCGTGTACGATGCATTTTTTGCCCACGACGAGGACCAGATGCGCCAGTTCTGCGATGTGTATATCCAAAGCTTTGAGGAGCTTCTCTTGACACCGGAGCAAAAGGAGCGGCGCAGATGATCGATCAGGCTTGGCTGGATCGTGCCCAGGAGGACGGGGGCTGCATTTCCCGTTTGGAACTGCTTCACGCCCGGCTTACCGGCCAGGACTGGTCGGAGCTGGAGGTGCGCAAAAGCAGCTTCCAGGGCTGCACGTTCACGGACTGCGACTTTACTGGTACTGCCTTTTATGAGTGCCTTTTTTCCGGCTGCTGCTTTTCAGCATGCCGCCTGCCGGGCACGTTTTTCCAGGACTGCCGGATAGCAGGCAGCAAGCTGGACGGCGCGGATCTGAGGCGAGTGCGCCTGCGCCGCTGCGCTCTGGAGGATACGCTGGCCCGCTACGCCAACTGGAACGCCGCCGTGCTGGACCAATGCACCCTGAAAAACTGTGACCTGACGGAGTCGGCTCTCTCAGAGTGCCGGCTTTCCAAGTTGAACTTTGATTCGGTCAATCTCACCGGGGCGGAGCTGTTCAAAACCAGCTTCCGGGGCCTGGACCTGAGCCGCTGCACGCTGGACGGTGTGGCGCTTTCCGCCTCCTGCGCCGAGTTCAAGGGCGCCGCTATCTCGGCCCCGCAGGCGGCTGTGGTGGCCCGGGTGCTGGGCATCCGGGTGGTACCCTGAAAGGAAGGAGCATGACTTTGGAGCCCTATTATTACCGGCAGATGGACAAGGCTGCCCAAGCTGCCTATCACGCCATGAAAACGGGCATTACTGCCCTGCGGCCGTCGTTTTCCGTGCCAAAACTGGACGGACCTGTCCTCAGCGACATCTTTTTCAAGCTGCGGCTGGACTGCCCGGAGATCTTTTATGTGACAGGTTTTTCCTACCGCTATGCCCATGGGGCGGAGAACGTGGAGCTGGTGCCGGAGTATCTCTTTGACAAAAAGAAGGTCCAGGAGCATCAGAAGGCCCTCACTGCCCGGGTGGAGAAGCTGGCGCGTCCGGCCCGTGCCCTTTCCCCACTGGAAAAGGAGCGGTACATCCACGATTTTCTCTGCACCAATGTGCGCTACGACAAGCTGAAAAAACCCTACTCCCACGAGATCATCGGCCCCCTGGGCCAGGGTGTGGGCGTGTGCGAGGGTATCGCCAAGTCTGTGAAGATCCTCTGTGACGCATTGGGACTTCCCTGCGTCATCGCGATTTCCCGGGAAAATCCCGACCAGGGCGTCAAGTACCGCCACGCCTGGAACATCCTCACGCTGCCGGGCGGGCGGCGGCACCTGGACGCTACCTTTGACCTCTCCCTTTCCGGGGACGGCATCGTCCGCTATGACTATTTCAATCTGACGGATGAGCAGCTGTTTCGGGACCACCAGCCCCTCGTCTACCCCGCCCCGGCGTGTACGGGCGAGGATCTGCGCTATTACCGGGAAGCAAAGCTCTCCCTGACCCGGATGGAGGACGTGCAGAAGAGATGCCAGATGCCCCTGCGCAAGGGTCTCCCTTTCGTGTTCCACTGGCGGGGCGGGTATCTCACCCGCCAGGTGCTGCTGGACCTGACGGTTCTGCTGGAACAGGAGGCCGTCCGGAAGGGCAAGCACGCGGCAGTTTCTTTCAACTGGCCCCAGGCGGTCATTCAGGTGCGGTTCGTGGAGACGCTGCCCCAGGCGGAGCCCCGGCAGGAGGAGGCCAACGAGGGCGAGCAGTATCCTGGCGAATAAAAAACAAAAGCTCCCGGAACCATCGTTGGTTCCGGGAGTCTTTTTATGGGTTACAGCTTTTTCATATGGACGCCGGCGGATTTGAGCATGAGCTTCTTGGTGCCCACCTGGTCAAAGGCCACCTCCACCAGAGCGTCTCCGCCCATGGGCCGCAGGGACAGCACCATGCCCTTGCCGAAGGCGGTGTGCTCCACCATGTCACCCTTTTGCAGCTGCAAAAGACCTGCAGGAGCGGCACCGCTCTTTCCCGCGGAGGCCAGGGGCCGGCGCTGGGGCTGGGGCGCGGCCCGGTAAGCGTGGACGGAGCCGTTTTCCCGGGCACCGCCGGAGGTATAGATCCCCGTAGAGGGCCGGGCGGGTCGGGCCGGGGCATAGCCGCCGTCGTCCCAGCGGTCGCCGCCGAAGGTGGCGTCGGACTCCATGGCGCGGGGCAC
>CABQCB010000023.1 GCA_902462475.1 uncultured Oscillibacter sp.
GGCTCCGCCACGGCCTCCGCCGCCGGGGCCACCAGCCCCAGCTCCCGCAGCGCGGCCTCCGCCGCCTCGATGCGGAGCCGGTCCCACCGAAGCTCTCCGGCCAGCGACCGGGGCGCCACAGTACCGTGGTGGCGCAGGAGGGCCAGATATAAAAGCGCCGCGTCCCCGTCACCCTTTTCCAGCAGCTTCCTGGCCGCGTGGGCAGGGACGGTGACGGCCTCGTCCGCCGCGTGGATCAATACGTTCGCCATAGGGGCCCTCCTTCTTTCAAAACTCCCCTCCATTCTACACGAAATTCCCCCACAGGACAAGACCCCAGGAAATTTGCCTTTTTATGAACTTTTTTCAAATCATCCGCTTTTTTTCTGGCACAGTCTCCCGGGATATGGTATACTATACGCTGTGAAATTAGGCAGGTACGTCCTGCTGTTCCATAGAATCACAAAGGAGGACTTTTTATGGCAAACCGTGTGGTCATCAGCATCTGCGGAGAGGAATATACCTTCATTGCCGAGGAATCCGCGACCTACATGCAGAAGGTGGGCGCCTATGTGAGCGAGAAGATGCAGGAGGTGCTGGACGGGGCCAAGGTGGGCCGTACCGACGGCGCCATCCTCACCGCCGTCAACATCGCCGACGAGCTTTTCAAGGCCCAGGCCGCTTCCGAGCAGCTGCGCAGCCAGATCAAGGGCTATGTGGACGAGGCCAGCCACGCCCAGAGCGAGGTCAGCGAGCTCAAGCGGGAGGTGTTCCGCCTGCAGCAGCGGCTGGAGAGCCTGAACCGGAGTCAGCAGGGATGAAGATGCCGGAGCTGCTCTCCCCCGCCGGGTCCCCGGAATCCCTGCGCGCCGCCGTCCAGGCGGGCGCCGGAGCCGTATACCTGGGGTGGGGAGAATTCAACGCCCGCCGGAGCGCCAAGAACTTTTCCGACGAGGAGTTTGCCGAGGCCCTGGCATACTGCCACCAGCGGGGCGTGCGGGTGTTTTTGACCCTCAATACCCTCATAAGTGACCGGGAGCTGCCCCGTGCCGCCGAGACGGCCCGGAAGGCCTGCCGCCTGGGGGTGGATTCCGTGCTGGTGCAGGACTGGGGCCTTTTTGACCTGCTGCGCCAAATGCTGCCGGACCTCCCTCTCCATGCCAGCACCCAGATGAGCCTCTTTACCTCCGGCGGCTGCCGGGAGATGGCCGCCGACGGCTGCGAGCGGGTGGTGCTGGCCCGGGAGTGCTCCCGGGAGGACACGGAGGCCATCGTGAAAAACTGCCCGGCGGAGGTGGAGATCTTCGCCCACGGGGCCCTTTGCATGTGCTACTCCGGCCAGTGCGCCATGAGCGCCGTGCTGGGCGGCCGCTCCGGCAACCGGGGCCGCTGCGCCCAGCCCTGCCGCCTGCCCTACGGCATCAATGAGCCGGCAGGCAAGCGCTATCCCCTGAGCCTCAAAGACAGCTGCCTTGCCGCCGAGATCCCGGACATGGCCGCCATGGGCGTGGACTGCCTGAAGCTGGAGGGCCGCATGAAGCGGCCGGAGTATGTGGCCGTGGTGACGGACGTGTACGCCCGGCTGCTGGAGGAAAACCGGGGCCCCACCAAGGAAGAGCTCTCCCGCCTGGAGCAGGCCTTCTCCCGCTCCGGCTTTACGGACTGGTACTGGCAGGGCCGCCACGGGGCGGGCATGTTCGGCACCCGGCCGGAAAACGCCCCGGAGCCCAAGGAGCTCTTTTCCCAGGCCCGGGCCCTCTATGAAAAGGACGCCGCCCGGACGGTGGACGTGCGCTTTGCCGTCACCTGCGCCGCGGGTGCCCCCTGTACCCTCACCGCCTCCGACCCGGACGGCCACACCGTCACGGTCACGGGCCCCGTGCCCGAGGCGGCCCGCACCCGGAGCCTGACGGCGGAGGAGCTGGAGACCCGTCTTGGAAAGACCGGCGGCACCGGCTACCGCTGCGCCGGTGTGGAGGCCACCGTGGACCAGGGGCTCTCCCTCCCCGCCAGCGCCGTCAATGCCCTGCGCCGGGAGGCCCTGGCTGCTCTGACGGCGGCGCGCATCGCCCCGCCTGTGCGGTGGGAGCTGCCCATTCCCCCTCTGGACACCACGGACTGCGCCGCTAGCACGCCGGAATTTACCGTGTCGGTCACCACCGCTGCCCAGCTGAGCCCGGAGCTTCTGGCCATGAAACCGGCCCGGGTCTATGTGCCGTTGGAGCTGTTGGGGGCCTTTTCCGCCCTGCCGGCCTATGACGGGGAATGGTGCGCCATTTTGCCCCGGGTGTGGCGGGATCAGGATGAGCCCCAGCTGCGCCGCGCCCTGGAGCACGCCAAGTCCCTGGGCGTCACCGGTGCCCTGGCCGGCAACATCGGCCACCTCTCCTTGCTGCGGGGGCTCGATCTCCACGTGTACGGGGACTTCGGCCTCAACGTGTTCAACAGCCGCTCTTTGGCGTACCTGAAGAAAAAGGGCCTGGAGAGCGCCTGCGTTTCCTTCGAGCTGCGGCTGGCCCAGATCCGGGATCTTCACAAGATCCTGCCTGCCGAGGCCATCGTCTACGGACGGCTGCCTCTCATGATCACGGAGAACTGCCTCATCGAAAACAGCGGCCAGGGCTGCCGCTGCGACCGGCCCAATTTCCTCAACGACCGCACCGGGGCGTCCTTCCCCCTGCTGCCCGTGTTCGGGCACCGGACGGAAGTACAAAACAGCCTGCCTGTGTGGCTGGCAGACCGGCCCGACTACCGCCGCCTGGGTCTTGCCTATGCCCGGCTGCGCTTCACCACGGAGACGCCCGCAGAGTGCGTGGACATCCTGCGGCGCTATCAGGAAGGCGCCGCCGCGCCCGGTCCCTTTACCCGGGGACTCTACGAGCGGGGCGTGGAATGACCCGCTGTTTTCAGCTTATTTTAATACAAATCGTATAATATTGATTTTATTATACTATATATCATCACTTTTTGGAGTTTTACATGGAAGAGATCAAGGTAAAATACTTTGTGGAGGGGCTGGACCCGCTGTGCTATGTGGCGGGCAAGTCCGACTGGATCGACCTGCACCTGGCCGAGGATGTGACGCTGCACGCCGGCGAGTTCCGCCTGCTGCCCCTGGGGGTGGCCATGGCGCTGCCGGAGGGCTATGAGGCCCATATCGTGCCCCGCAGCTCCACCTTCAAAAACTACGGCATTTTGCAGACCAACTCCATGGGCGTGGTGGACTACTCCTACCGGGGCGACGGCGACCAGTGGCGCATGCCCGTGTACGCCACCCGGGACGTATCCATCCCCAAAAACGCCCGCATCTGCCAGTTCCGCATCATGCGCCACCAGCCGCCCCTGCACTTTACCACGGTGGAGCATCTGGACGGCGCGGACCGGGGGGGCTTCGGCTCCACCGGTGTGTAAGGAGGGTCACATATGGCAAAACTGGTATTGGCCTCCGGGTCTCCCCGGCGGCAGGAGCTGCTGCGGCGCATGGGCATCACGGACTTTGACGTGCGGGTGCCCCACACGGAGGAGAATTTCCCCCAGGGCCTGCGTCCCCAGGAGGTGGTATGCTACATCTCCCGGGAAAAGTCCGACGCGGCCGCCGCCCTCTGCTCCGACGATGAGATCGTCATCACCGCGGACACCATGGTGTTCCTGGATGACCGCCGCCTTGGAAAGCCCAAGGACGAAGCGGACGCCCTTTCCATGCTGACCGCCCTCCAGGGCCGCCGCCACACGGTGTGCACCGGCGTCACCGTCCGCCAGGGCGGCCGCATCCTGACGGAGGCGGAGAGCACGCAGGTCTGCTTCCGCCCTGCCACGGAGGAAGAGCTCCGTGCCTACATCGCCACCGGCGAGCCCATGGACAAGGCCGGCGCTTACGGCATCCAGGGTCTGGGCGCCCTTTTGGTGGAGGGCATCCAGGGGGACTTTTTCAACGTCATGGGTCTTCCCATCCTGCGCCTTAGCCGGATGCTCTCGGCCTTCGGCGTCACCTTTTTCAACTGACAACCGGGAGGGTCTTTCTTGAAACGATTTTTACGGGACCACGGATTGTGGGTGCTGTTCGCCGCGGCGGTCATCGCCGTGGCTCTGGCCGTGATGTCCTATTTTTCCAACACCTCCTCTCCGCTGACCAATGTGGCGGGCCTCATCGCCTCCCCCTTCCGCTCGGCCTACACCGCCGTGGCGGGCTGGTTCAACGAAAAGCAGGCGTATTTTGCCGACATCCAGGCCCTGCAGGAGGAGAACGAGGCGCTGCGCAAGCGCAACGCCCAGCTGGAGGCCGCCGCCCGCCAGGGTGAGCGGGACAGCGAGGAAAACGAGCTGCTGCGCCAGCGGCTGAACCTGCGGGAGCAGAAATATGAGCTGGAGCTGGAGGCCGCCATGGTCACGGAACACGAGGTGACCAACTGGACCTCCTCTTTGACCCTGGACCGTGGCACCATGCACGGCGTGGAAAGCGGCGACTGCGTGGTCACCGCCACCAACGACCTGGTGGGCCTGGTGGGCGAGGTGGGCACCAACTGGTGCACCGTGCTGACCATCGTGGACACGGACACCTCCCTGGGTGCCCAGGTGTTCCGCACCCGGGACCTGGGCCTTGCCCAGGGCGATTTCGCCCTCATGGACGAGGGAAAGCTGCGGCTGGACTTCCTGCCCGCCGGCTGCCAGCTGCTCAACGGCGACCTGGTGGTCACGTCGGGCCTTGGCGGCTACTACCCCTCCGACCTGGTGATCGGCACCATCGAAGAGGTGCAGAAGGACGACTCCGGCGCCGCCTCCTATGCCATCATCGCCCCGGAGGCGGATTTCGACCAGCTGACGGAGGTCTTTATCATCAAGTCCTTCGACATCGTCACCTGAGGAGGCCGCCATGCTCGCACGCAACGAGACCATCTTCAAATGGGCCCTCTACGCCGCCGCCACGGCCCTTTGCTTTTTTGTGCAGTTCGTTCTGCTCCAGCGGTTCACGCTGCTGGGCGTCATCCCCTTCATCTACCCGGTAGCCGTAGCCGCGGCATCCACCTATGAGCCGCCGGTCAGCGCCACCATCTTCTCTTTGGCGGTGGGCGTGGTCTGCGATCTGATGCTGCCGGAGGTCATCCCCTGCTTTTACACGCTGGTGTTTCCCCTGGTGGGCCTTTGCGCCTCCCTCATCTCCCAGAGCTGGCTGAGCGCGGGCTTTTTGTGCACCCTGGCCACCGGCGCCCTGGCCTTCTGCTTCACCGGCGCCTTCCACTGCTTCTTGCTCTGGAGCCGGGGCAAGATCGCCTGGGCCGCCGGCGCCTCCCTCACCGGCCGGGAGATGCTGGTGAGCGTGGTGCTTTTGACCATCCCGGTTACCCTTTTGTACCGGGCCGTCCACCGCCGGGCCCACAGAAACGACTAAGGAGTACCCCATGGAGCGCAAAGATTCTCAAAGCAATATCCGCCTTTACGTGCTCGCCTCCCTGCTGGGGCTGGCGCTGGTGGTGTACATCGGCGTGCTGTACGACATCCAGATCAACCAGCACGACTACTATCTGGCCAAGTCCATCCGCACCATCACCCAGGAGGAGACCGTGGAGGCCTCCCGGGGCGTCATCACCGACCGCAGCGGCCGGGAGATGGTATCCAGCCGCTCGTCCTACAACCTGACCTTCGACTCCAGCGCTCTGGACGAGGGCGAGGACGAAAACGAGGCCATTTTGCGGCTGATCCAGCTTTGTCAGGACCAGGGCGTAAGCTGGGTGGACAACCTGCCCATTACCAAGACCGCCCCCTTTTCCTATACCTTCACCTCCCTCACCGAGCTCAGCGATACCCAGCGCAACCGCTTCACCACCTTTTTGCGGGACCAGCTGGAGGTGATCCCGGAGGATGCCACCGCCGAGGATATCACCGCAGACTATCTCTCCTCCCGGGGCCTGTCCGCCCACGCGCTGGTGGAGCGGATGCGGCAGGAATACGAGGTGCCCGTCACCTTCAGCCTCAACGAAGCCCGCAGCGTCATCGGTGTGCGCTATGAGCTGTCCATCCGGGAGCTGATGAACACCACCGCCTACGCCATGGTGGAGGACATCGACACGGAGATGATCTCCCTGCTCAACGACGGCGACTACGCCGGCGCCAAGATCACCGCCTCCTCTGTCCGGGAGTACAAGACCACCTACGCCGCCCACATCCTGGGCACGGTCACTACCATCTATAAAGAAGAATATGATGCCCTGAAAGAGCAGGGCTATAACGGCAACGACCGCATCGGCCGCTTCGGCGTGGAGGCCGCCTTCGAGCAGTACCTCCGGGGCACGGACGGCAAGCGCATCGTCTCCACCAACGCCGACGGCAAGATCACCGGCGAATACTACGAAAAGGCCCCTCAGCCCGGCAACACCGTGGAGCTGACCATCGACCTCTCCCTCCAGCAGGCGGTGGAGCAGGCCCTGGCCGAGGCGGTGGCGGACATGAACGCCGAGGACGGCGACGAGACCCGCGGTGCCGGCGCCGCCGTGATCCAGGTGGGCACCGGTGAGGTGCTGGCCCTGGCCTCCTACCCCACTTACGATCCCGCCGCTTACAGCCGGGACTACAACACCTTGCTGAATGATCCCGCCACCCCCCTCGTCAACCGGGCCACCCAGGGCACCTATGTGCCCGCCTCCACCCTCAAGCCTCTGGTGGCCGTAGCCGCTCTGGAATCCGGCGTCACCACCACCTCGGAAAAGATCAAGGACACGGGCAAGTGGTACTATCCCGGCGACCCCAACAGCTGGCTTTGGTGCTGGAACCACTCCGGCCACGGCTGGGTCAACGCCACCACCGCCATCACCAACTCCTGCAACTACTACTTTGCCACCATGGGCTACCGCATGGGCATGGACACCCTGCGGGAGTATCTGACCGCCTTCGGCCTGGGCCAGAACACAGGCATCGAGATCGGCGACAAGGCCGGCACGCTGCCGGAGAACCCCCCCGGCGAAAACCAGGCCCCCTGGGCCGCTTTCGGCCAGGGCAACCAGCTCTATACGCCCTTGCAGCTGGCAAACTACGTGGCCACGCTGGTCTCCGGCGGCAAGCACTGTGAGCCCCACCTTTTGAAGGCCATCAAGTCCTACGACAACACGGAGATCCTGGCCGTGGGCGACTCCACGCCCACCAACGTGGTGGAAATGAAGGACTCCACCCTCCAGGCGGTGAAAGAGGGCATGCTGGGCTACACCCAGCCCGGCGGCCAGGTCTACTCCTACTTCAAGGACTGCGTGGTCACCGCCGGCGCCAAGACCGGCACCGCCCAGCTGGGCGGCGGCACCACCAACAACGGCGTGTTCGTGTGCTTCGCCCCCTATGACGATCCCCAGATCGCCGTGTCCATCGTCATCGAGCACGGCAACGCCGGCGCCGCTCTGGCGTCCACCGCCGTGAAGATCCTCAACGCCTACTTTACCGCCGACGAGATCGGCACCGCCATCGTGGGCGAAAATCAGTTACTTCAGTAAAAAGGAGGCCCCGCTTCCATGAGCGAGCCCTTTGTGTTCGACCCCCGCTGTATCCTCTGCAAAGATCCCTTCGGCGCCGTCTCCTGCGGCACCATGGTCAGCTTCCACTGCCGCCCCCTGGCGAAAGAAGGCTTCACCCACTGTGCCCTCATCCTGCACCACGAGTTCTCCGGCCGCACCCAGACCATCGAGCTGGCCCCCACGGAGGCCGTGGCGGACCGGATGCACTTTTCCGCCGCCGTGGTGGCCCCCCAGGAGCCGGAGCTCATCTGGTATCACTTCTCCTTCTGGCGGGACGACGGCTCCGGCTGCGTTCTTGATAAGACCGGCTACCGCAGCGACGAGCCCTCCGCCCCCTGGCAGATGACCGTCTATGAGGAAAGCCGCACCCCCGCCTGGTTCGGCCAGGGCGTGACGTACCAAATTTTCCCAGACCGGTTCTGCCGCCTCACCGCCCCCCATCCCGAGGGTCTGGTGGGCGACCGCTGGATCCAGGAGCATTGGGACGACGTGCCCGAGTGGCGGCCGGACCCGGACGGCGAAATCCGCAACCGCAACTTCTTCGGCGGACAGCTTGCGGGCATCACGTCCAAGCTGGAGGAGCTGTCCCGCATGGGCGTGACCACGCTGTACCTGTGCCCCATTTTCGAGTCCGCCTCCAACCACCGCTACAACACGGCGGATTACAGCAAGATCGACCCCATGCTGGGCACGGAGCAGGATTTTCGCACCCTGTGCCGGGAGGCCGAGCGCCGGGGCATGCATGTGATCCTGGACGGGGTCTTTAACCACACCGGCTCCCAGAGCCTCTATTTCAACGCCGACGGCTTCTACCCCACTCTGGGCGCGGCCCAGAGCAAGGAGAGCCCCTACTACGACTGGTACTCCTTCCACCCCTGGCCCGACGACTATGACGCCTGGTGGGGCATCCGCACCCTGCCCGCCGTCCGGGAGGAAAGTGAGACTTATGTAAACTACATCATTACCGATAAGGACTCCATCATCCGCCGGTGGCTCCGGGCCGGTGCCTCCGGCTGGCGGCTGGATGTGGCCGACGAGCTGCCGGACTGGTTCATTGAAAAGATCCGCACCGCCGTGGAGGAGACCAAGCCGGACGCCGTGCTCATCGGCGAGGTATGGGAGGACGCCAGCAACAAGATCTCCTACTCCCAGCGGCGCCACTACCTGCTGGGCAGTGAGCTTCACGGCGTTATGAACTACCCCTTCCGCACGGCGCTGCTGGCCTATTTGCAGGGCGGCAACGCCGACGACTTCCGGGAGGCCATGGAGACCCTGCGGGAAAACTACCCCCCTGCCGCCTTCTACTCCGCCATGAACTTCCTGGGTACCCACGATACCCCCCGCATCCTGACGGTGCTGGGCGCCGACACCGTGCCCCAGAGCAAGGACGAACGGGCCATGTACCGCCTGACCCCTGCCCAGCGGTTGAAGGCCGCCGCTTTGGTACGCCTGGCTGCGTTGGTACTTTTTACCTTCCCCGGCTCCCCCATGGTCTACTACGGCGACGAGGCCGGCATGGAGGGCTTTGAGGACCCCTTCAACCGGGGCGGCTACCCCTGGGGCAAGGAGGATCAGGGGCTAAAGACCTGGTTCACCAATCTGGGCCACCTGCGCCGCCAGCGCCTCTCCCTCCAGCGGGGCACCATCTCCTACCTGTACACGGCAGGGTCCCTGCTGGTGTACGCCCGCACCTGGCAGAACCAGCGGACGGTGGTGGCTGTGAATCGGGCGGAAGCCCACGCCAGCGTGTGTATCCCCTGGCCGGCGGACACGGCGCTGGACCTGCTGTCCGGCCGGGTCTATCAGGCCAAGGACGGCGTTTTGCCCCTGTATCTGCCGGGCAGGACCGGCATGCTGCTGGAATGACCCATCTCCGGGAATGTTTCACGTGAAACATTCCCGGTTTTTTCATTTCTTTTGTGGTTTTGACCTTGCAAGGCTATTCGCACCTTGCTATAATAATAAGGTGTTTGAAAAACCGCAAAAAAACACATCCTTATGGGAAAGTAGGTGTCCCGGTGGCAAAAACCGTTGCAATCGTGAATCAAAAAGGGGGCGTCGGAAAGACCACCACCTGCGTGAACCTGGCCGCTGCCCTCAGCGAACAGGGAAAGCGGGTGCTGCTCTGCGACTTCGACCCCCAGGCCAACTCCACCTCCGGCATGGGTGTGGACAAGACCGTCTCCAAGGGCGTGTATGAGGTGCTCATCGGCGAGATGCCCACCCAGGACGCGCTGGTGCACACCAAGTTCGGGGACGTGCTGCCCTCCAACAAGGCCCTGGCCGGCGCCGGCATCGAACTGATCGGCATGGAGCGGCGGGAGTCTTTGCTGCGGGACGCCCTGGCACAGGTAGGCGACCAATATGACTTCATCTTCATTGACTGCCCCCCTTCCCTGGAGCTGCTGACCCTCAACGCCCTGTGCGCCGCGGACACCATTCTGGTGCCGGTGCAGGGAGAGTACTTCGCCCTGGAGGGACTCAGCGACCTGATGAACACCGTGCGCATCGTCCGCCGCTCCCTGAATCCCAGGCTGGAGCTGGAGGGCGTGCTGCTGACCATGTTCGACGGCCGCACCAATCTGGCGCTCCAGGTGGCCCAGGAGGTCAAGCACTACTTCCCCGGCAAGGTCTATTCCACAGTGATCCCCCGGAACGTGCGCTTGAGCGAGGCACCCAGCCACGGCAAGCCCATCACCGCCTATGACCGCACCTCCCGGGGCGCAGAGGCCTACACGGCTCTGGCTGCGGAATTCCTGAAAAAGCAAAGCGTCTGATATCTCGAAAGGAGCATCTGCATGGCATCCAAAAAGCCCTCCGGCCTGGGCCGGGGCCTCGGCGCCCTGCTGGGCGACGACGTTTTGAACACAGAGAGCACCGGCGCGCTGATGCTGCCCATTTCCCAGGTGGAAAGCTGCTCCTCCCAGCCCCGCAAGTCCTTCGATGAGGCGGCGCTGGCGGAGCTGGCGGACTCCATCCGCCAACACGGCATCATCCAGCCTCTCACGGTGCGGAAGCTCTCCTCCGGCTACTATCAGATCATCGCCGGCGAACGCCGCTGGCGCGCCGCCCGAATGGCGGGTCTCAGCGAGGTGCCCGTCATCGTCATGGAGGCGGACGACCGCAAGGCCGCCGAGCTGGCCATGATCGAAAACCTCCAGCGGGAGGACCTGAATCCCATGGAGGAAGCGGCCGGATTCCAGTCCCTCATTGAAAATTATCACATGACCCAGGAGGAAGCCGCCCAACGGGTGGGCAAATCCCGCAGCGCCGTGGCCAACGCCCTGCGTCTGCTGGGCCTGACCCCCTCCGTGCGGGCCCTGGTGGAAGCGGGTAAGCTCTCCGCCGGACATGCCCGTGCCCTCCTCCCTCTGGACGCACAGACCCAAGAGAGCGCCGCGGCAGCCGTGGTGGACGGGGGCCTGTCCGTCCGCCAGACGGAAGCCCTGGTCAAGCGGCTCACCGCCCAGGAAAAGCCCAAGCCTCAGCCCCCTGCCGGCGTGGATTACACTGCCGAAGCCCAGAGGGATCTGAGCTCCCGCCTCGGGCGGGGTGTGAAAATTGTAAATGGCCGGAAAAAAGGCCGCATTGAATTGGAATACTATGGTCTGGACGACCTGAACGATCTGCTGGAGGCCCTGGCGCTGCTGCGGATCCAGAAAAGCCAGGCCCGGAAAGGAAACGAATCATGAAGCTGGAAAAACGCGGCGACGGTGAGACCCCGGTCCCTCAGGAGCCCTCATCCGGGAAAAAACCCGTTGTCGTCTACATTATGATCTTGTTCATTGTTGCGTTTTTGCTGATGGCCCTGTCCTTTGTGATGCATCAGCGCAGCAATTCCGAGGTCCTGGGCGAGCTGCAAAACGACTTCAACGCCATGCAGGAGGTCCAGGCGGCACAGGACAAGGTGATCGAGCTCCAGGAGGAGCTGGCCGACGCCCAGGATCAGATCGACGCCCTGAACGATCAGCTGGCCCAGCAGGAGGAAGACGCCGCCCAGGTGGAAAAGAAGATCGACGCCCTGCTGGGGCTGTACACCTTGCAGCAGCAGTACTCCGCCGGCAGCTATGACGAGTGTCTGACCACCATGCAGCACATGGAGGACGAGGGCCTGGTGGAACTGCTGCCGGACAGCACCGACCAGGTGACCTCCCCTGCCCAGCGGTATCAGCAGCTGAAAGAAGCCGTACTGAACAAATAACAACTGTTTCACGTGAAACAATTCTAAATTTTTTATGAGGTGAACGACCATGTTGGACATTAAGTTTATCCGGGAGAATCCGGACATCGTCAAGGAAAACATCAAGAAGAAGTTCCAGGATGCCAAGCTGCCTATGGTGGACGAGGTCATCGAGCTGGACGCCAAGCGCCGCGCTGCCGTGGCAGAGGCCGACCAGCTGCGTTCCGCCCGCAACAGCCTGTCCAAGAAGATCGGCATGCTGATGGGCCAGGCCAAGAAGGACCCCAGCAAGCTGGCGGAAGCCGAGGAAGTGAAGAAGGAAGTCACCCGGGACGCTGAGCGTCTGGCGGAGCTGGAGAAGCTGGAGAGCGAGCTGGATGCCGAGCTGCACAAGCGCATGCTCCAGATCCCCCAGATCATCGATCCCTCCGTGCCTCTGGGCCCCGATGACTCCTGCAACGTGGAAGTCCAGCGCTTCGGTGAGCCCGTGGTGCCCGACTTCCCCATCCCCTACCATGTGGATCTGATGGAGTCCTTCGACGGCATCGATATGGACGCCGCCGGCCGCGTGTCCGGCAACGGCTTCTATTACCTGCTGGGCGACATCGCCCGTCTCCACGAGGCCGTGCTGGCCTACGGCCGTGACTTCATGATCGGCAAGGGCTTCACCTACTGCATCCCCCCCTTCATGATCCACGGCAACGTGGTGGAAGGCGTTATGAGCCAGACCGACATGGACTCCATGATGTACAAGATCGAGGGCGAGGACCTGTACCTGATCGGCACCAGCGAGCACTCCATGATCGGCCGCTTCATTGACCAGATCCTCCCCGAGGACAAGCTGCCCCAGACCCTCACCTCCTACTCCCCCTGCTTCCGCAAGGAGAAGGGCGCCCACGGCATTGAGGAGCGCGGTGTGTACCGCATCCACCAGTTTGAAAAGCAGGAGATGATCGTGGTCTGCAAGCCCGAGGAGTCCAAGGACTGGTATGAGAAGCTGTGGCAATACTCTGTGGAGCTGTTCCGCTCCATGGACATTCCCGTCCGTCAGCTGGAGTGCTGCTCCGGTGACCTGGCCGACCTGAAGGTCAAGTCCTGCGACATCGAGGCCTGGTCTCCCCGTCAGCAGAAGTACTTCGAGGTCTGCTCCTGCTCCAACCTGGGCGACGCCCAGGCCCGCCGCCTGCGCATCCGCTACAAGGATGAAAACGGCAAGATGCAGCTGTGCCACACCCTCAACAACACCTGCGTGGCGCCTCCCCGTATGCTGATCGCCTTCCTGGAGAACAACCTGCAGGCCGACGGCACTGTGAAGATCCCCGAGGTGCTGTGGCCCTACATGGGCGGCACCAAAGTGCTGGTTCCCAAGAAGAAATGATCCCCTCCCCTGCCGCCAAAGTGCGGCGGGGCGAGGAACCGAGACGGTTGATTTCGTTTTGTAATATTTACTAGAAATAATACAAAACGTTGAACCCGTTTCCAGCCGCTGGCGCGCCGCCGGAGGCAAGAACGGTACCCTGGGCGTCTTTTTATGGGCTCCATTCCGGTCTGAGGCCGGAATCCATTGGGGCGCAAGGGTTTCCGGACTTCCGTTTTCGGCCGCCGCGCCTGCGGCCCACTTCCCCGTACAGAAAGGGTACCCTATGTCAAAGACGAAAGGCTTCATTGCCGAGTTCAAACAATTCATCGCCCGGGGCAACGTGCTGGATCTGGCGGTGGGCGTCATCATCGGCGGCGCCTTCAGCGCCATCACCAATTCGCTGGTGAACGACATCATCAATCCCATCCTGGGCATCCTCACGGGAGGCAACGAGGCCCTCTCCGGCCTGAGCTTCCAGCTGCCCGGCGGCGGGGCGCTGATGGTGGGGAATTTCATCAACGCCGTGCTGAACTTTCTCATCATGGCCTTTGCCGTGTTCTGCCTGGTGAAGGCCGTCAACCGGATCCACAAGAAAAAGGAGGCGGCCCCTCCTCCCCCGCCCAAGCCCTCCAATGAAGAAGTGCTGCTGGCGGAGATCCGGGATCTTTTGAAGGAGCGTGGATGATGGAGCAGATGCGCCCCATTCTGGAAGCGGGCCTCGGCCAGCTGGGCCTGGACACCGGCGCCGTGCCCGCCCTGAGCGAATATGCCCGGCTGCTGCTGGAGACGAACCAGGTCATGAACCTGACCGCCATCACCGACCCCAAGGACGTGGCCACGCTGCACTTTTTAGACTGCGCGTCGCTGCTGACCCTGGCGGACTTTTCCGGCAAGACCGTAGCGGACGTGGGCAGCGGCGCGGGCTTCCCCGGCCTGCCGCTGAAGATCCTCTGCCCGTCCATTCAGCTGACCATGGTGGACTCCCTGGGCAAGCGGGTGAACTTTTTACAGACCGTGTGTGACGCCCTGCACCTCACCGGTGCGGAGGCCATCCACGCCCGAGCGGAGGAGTTTGCCGCCTCCCACCGGGCGGGCTTCGACATCGTCACCTCCCGGGCCGTGGCGGCGCTGCCGGTCCTCTCGGAGCTGTGCCTGCCTCTGGTGAAGGAGGGCGGCTGGTTTCTGGCCATGAAATCCGTGGACAGCGACGCCGAGACGGCGGCCGCGGCCCACGCCCTGGAGATCCTGGGCGGACGGCTGGAAAAGACGGAGGACTACGTCATCCCCGGCACCGACGTGTGCCACCGGCTGCTTTTCATCAAAAAAGTCAAGGAAACGCCGAAAAAATATCCCCGGGCGTTTGCAAAAATCAAAAAGAATCCGCTATAATAGGATATTGGGGAGCTTTAGGACAAAACTGTGGTAAGGAGTGGCAGGGATGGGCGCGTCAGGACAATGCATCGCCGTGGTGTCCGGCAAGGGCGGCACCGGCAAGACCTCCTTCGTGGCAGGCGTGGGCGCAGCCCTGGCCCTGAGCGGACGGAAGGTTTTATGCCTGGACTGCGACATCGGCCTTAGAAATTTGGACCTGGCCCTGGGCCTGACGGACCGGGCCCTCATGGACTTCACCGACGTGGCCCAGGGCATCTGTGAAGAT
>CABQCB010000024.1 GCA_902462475.1 uncultured Oscillibacter sp.
CGGCGGGTGGAGATTGGCAGCCATCCGAAAATGAGGATGGCCGCCACGTCCTCGGCACAGGTAAAGGCAAAGGCCCCGTTGATGATCTCCTGGGCCACCTCCCGGAAGGTCTGGCCGGTGTAGATGTTTCCGTAGTGGATCTGGCCATCCAGGATGCCCACCCCGGAGACTGCGGTCAAAGAAAAATGCGTCTCGGATGTGCGCGCCGCCTTGGAAAAATAGAACTTGCCGATGAGAGTGTCGCCGTCATACAGCCGCGCTGGCGTGCCGTAGGGGATGGCGTCCGGGCGGATGTCCGCCGGGAACACGGTGAAGATGTAGCCGTCCGCTGTCCGCAGGCCCGTAGAGCCGGCCGGCACAAATCTCACACGCACATAGGCCGCCGAGTACACCACCGGCAGCAGCTGGTCAATCGCCAGCTCCTCACCGGAAAGGGCGGAATACATGACACAGGTGCAGGTTTTGACGTCGTCTCCCTGGTAGACCGCAAGTGGCGATGCCGGATCGCCCACGATGATCTTTGCGCTCATGGTCACCTCTCCCTCAGCGTGATCTGGAATGTATCAAAGACCTTGTGGCCCGATGCGACAAATCCCAGAGGGGCCGGAGATACGTCCGGAATAAACGTTGCGGTCCTGGTATCGTTTATCCTCGTATCAAAAAACTGCAGCTGTACATAGGGCTTAAGCAGAGCGGTGAGCAGCTGCGCCAGCTCCTCCGACCGCATGCCATTGGTGGAGACGGTGACCACCGCCTTGTACGCCCGGACATCCACCGTTTCGGTACCGTCCAGCATCATTCCCCCAAGACTGCCCTCGCGCTTTTCGTACCCTACGGAATACGCAAAACGGTTAATCCTGGCGGAAAAATCGACTCCATCCACAATAAATGGAAGTCTGGTCATTCTACACCTCCACAAGAGAGCCGCCGTGAATGCGGCCCTCCGCCTGGTTATAGCGATACATTTTCCGGCTGAGCACCGTGCCATCCAGCTCCGCGGTCAAATTGATGATAATCGGTGCACTGCTTTGTCCGCCGCCCACTTGGTTGAGCCGATCCATCAATTCTGCGGTGTTGTTGGCGTTGAGGACCATCTCGCCCCGGTGCAGCACAGCTTTGTAGCCGTCATAGGGCACATAAGGAAGACCAGAGGCGTGGGAGCCATCCGGACCATCACCGGACATCTCATCCTTTCCGCTGCGCCAGAAGAACAGTTTGTCGGCCAGCCAGTCCACCTTTTCCTGAACCCATCCGGAAAAGTCGTCCCAGGCTCCTTTCACACCGTCCCACAGCATCTCGATTAGCTGCGCTCCCACATCAAGCAGCTCTCCTCCCAGCCCCAGAAGCGCATCCACAATCTGCCCGACCAGGCCGGGCAGCTGCTCCAACAGGTAGGGTAGGTTCTGCACGATGCCCTTTGCGATCGCCACAATGATCTGGATGCCGAACTCCAAAAACTCCGGCAGCTTCTGCACAACCTGGTCTACCATGTTCTGGATGGACTCCTGCAGGGCTACCTCCGCGCCGTCCACGCCGTTGGTAAAATCCACAAAGGAGCTGACGATGGCCGCAATGGACGGGGCGAACTCGCTCAGGAGCTTGGTCTTGACCGTTTCCACCGCGCCCCCCAGCTTGGCCATGGCATCGTCCATCTGTACCTGGGCCTCACGAGCCGCAAGCACTTGCTCGTTGTTTGCCTTGAACGCATCAGCAGATCCCCGGTAGGCCTCGGACAGTGTCTCTGTAATCAGTTGGTTTCTTTCCTGCTCAGTCCCGCAGGCGTCCAGCTTCGCCTGGAAGTCATCCTCCTGGATGCCCACCCAATTGAGGGCATCGGCTAATGCGCCGGTGAGCTGGCCGGTCTTCTGTGTCTCGTTGGAAGCCTCGATTAAAGAGTTAATGGGGAGTGCGTCTCCAAACTTTCCGTATGCCCCGGCCGCAATATCCGTCCAGGTCGCCACGCCCTCGGTATCCTTTACCAGTTGGGCCATAAGCTGCCCAGCTTCGGTTGCGGTGTCCTTGTCGCCAATGACGCCATAAAGGCCAGAATACGCCTTCTTTGCAAGCTCGGCACTCCCTCCGGCATCTTCCCACGCTGTGGTCAGCTTTCCTTGGTTTTCCCGGTACTCCTTGGTGGCCTCATCCATCTTAAGCAGGGCGCCAACCACGGCTGTGGCGGTGCCGGCCGCAGCCGTAGCCAGCCCGGCTCCCCACTTGGCAGCCGTCTTGATACCGCTGCCAAGGCCCTGGGCAAACTTGGAGGCCTTGCTGTCCACCTTGCTGATGGAGGACTCCGCCTCACTGGTATTGACCAGAACCGAACCAAACAGCTTAAAAATTTCCACGGCTGCGCGTCACCTCCCACGCCTGCATGATATCGTCCACATCTTCCAAGATCTCCTCTGTGGACTTGTCCGGCTTCGGCGTGAGCTGAGCGCGGAAGGCGTCAAAGCTCATGTGCTGATAGCCGTTGATCCACCGGCTGAAAAGCCGCTCTGTCTCCTCCGCCTCCATGGCGTGGAGCAGCAGCGTGATACCGTCCTCTGCCTCCAGCGCCAATATGGCGGCCGGATTGTGGTATCTCCGATACAAAAGGTCGGTCAGGTCCTCCCAAGGATGCCGGAGGCAGAATCGAAAAAAGCGGTCAGGTTGTTTTCTTCCGCCACCTGCCGCAGCGCCGACAAAAGCGCATCCAGCTCCATGGATGCCACATCCTCTGGCTTGCACTCCAAGGGGCCGGAAAGGAACTTATATACCATCTCCTCCGTTTTAGGCTCCACAGCAGCCTCCACGACGGCCAGCACGCCATCCACGCCCACCTGGATCACATCCACCTCTTCACCGCTGTCCTTTTGCTTGGCCACAGCAGTCACAATGGAGCGCAGCTGCTCCCTTGCGTCCGTGGCCTTGACCAAACGGCAAAACACAAAGACATCAGCCGTATTGAGCTTGCGCATCAGGCGGCACCTCCCGCCTTGGGATAATAGATCTCAAAGGGCGGAGCCTGGAGATCCTCGGGATCATAATGCGCCGTGAAGGTCAGCGCCACCACGCCCTCCGACTTATCCTGCATGGTCAGCGTCAGACCGTTGGTGCACAGTGCGTTTTTGATGACGATGATGACCGGCTTGTCGCTCCCGGACAAGCGGCCCACCCAGGCAATGGAGTCAATGTAGTCATCCATTGCGATCTCGTTGTTGGCAGTAATCTTGTGATACTCCGCCGGCGTCTCGCTGTCCTCTGTTTTGCTGGAGGCCAGCGCCATGGCAATTACCTCGGGCTTGACCTCCTTGACATTGGCAGTCAGCGTCACCACCCATTCATCCAGGGCCTCCAGACCCTTGGCAGCGCCCTTGACGCCGTCGATCTCGATGCGCCGAACAGTGGGCACGGCGGAAAAGCTGCCGCCTCCTTGGGTGGCGCCGATCAGCTTGGTAGCTTTGGCAGTCTCCCATGTATCCGTCGCGGGGTCATAGTCCCGCAAAAATGCGCCGGAATCCAGCAGCAACGACTCCGGCGTCTTGCTGGTAAAACCGGAAAATACGGTCATAAAGTCTCACCTCTCATAAAAATGGATCTCAATCAGGAGCCGCCGCCGGATCACGCTGCGGTCCTCCTCGGTCACCGGCTGCCGCCGGGTGGGATAGGCGGAAAACTGGATGGCACCATCCATGTGATAGAGCCGGTCAAAAGACGCCATCACCGCGTCCGCCAGCGCCTCCGCCGGCGCGGTGTCCCGGCCGTAGTCCATCACATTGGCCTCCAGCTCCATGGTGTGCAGATCGTCCGCCTGGTCGATCTGCTCCAGGGTATATACGATGTACGGCCGCTCCGTTTTTGGCTTTGCCTGCCCGTAATATACCCGCGGACACAGCTGGCGGAGCTTGTCGGTAATGACGGTGCGCAGCGCGTCTGTCTTACTCACCCTGGTATTCCTCCTCGCCGATCAGGGACAGGGCCCGCTGCTCCTCCTCAATGGCGGAGAGGTACTGGGCCTCGATGTCCCGGATCGTTTTGATGTTGTCCTTCACGGTGTCATACAGGGCCCCAACCTTTGGCTGGCGCTCGGTCCCCAGTTCCTGAAATCCGCCGTAGAAGCCGCCGGGCTTAAAGCCGACCTGCAGATCACAGTCCTTTTTGCGCACCCAATACTGGGTGTTTCGGGCCAGCTTCCCGGTCCGGCGCCGGATAGACTGCCGGGTCCTCTTGCAGATAAACTTGCCCACGTCCCGCAGGGCGGCGCGGGTCAGCTCCGAGATCGTGTAGTTGACACGGTCCACGCTGGAGATGTACTCCACGCCGTCCCTGTTGATCTTGACAACGGATTTTGGAACGCCCATAGCCTCTCCTTTCGGTGTCAGAATCGGACACCAAAAGGCATCCGGTCAGGGGAGCTCTTCCACAGTCAGCTCCAGTGTGTTGTCCGTGCCCCTGTAGGTGTCGATCACCCGGTATTGGTCTCCCGCGTACTCCACCAGGGTCTCTCCGTGATATTCCAGGTAATCCGGCAGAACAAAGCGGTACTTCGGCCGCAACCCCACCGCCAGGGCCTGGAGCTTGTAGGACGCGCCCACGGATTTCCGGGCGACAAACACCTCCCGGCGGGGGCGATCCGGCACCAGGTCCCCGGTGGGACCGGTGACGAATCCCTCCTCACCGATCAAAATCAGTGTCTCGTTCACGCCTCATCCACCTCCGTGAGCGACAGGATATTTTTGAGGTCTGCGTATGCCTTTGCATACTGGTCCCCTTTGCCGCAGTAGTCATACTGCCAGCGAAGATACAGCCGGACGGCCGTGTCCACCAAGGCGGAGTCCGCCGCTGCGGACATGCCGCCGGACTGGAGATCCAGCATCGCCGCGTCGACGGTGGACTGGATCTCCTCGTTCAGCTTGTCGTTGGTCTGCCGGATGGTCAGTTTCGCCTGCTCCAGAGTGATCATGGATTTCCCTCAAAAGGTTCGGATCAGCCGCCGGGCGCGATTTTGGCAAAGGCGCTGGAAAGACCCACCTTGACGTCAAAGACCGCAACGCCCAGGTACTTGGTGCTGTTGGAGTCGATATCGAATCCATTGCGAACGGTCACGTTTTCCGCCATGGCTGCGATCAGCTTGGACAGGTCGCCGGCACCGACCGTGTCGTCTGCCACATTGTCGTCCACCAGAACGTCCACGCCATATACGGTGGCACTGCCCCCATCGAAGCGGACAATGCTGGACTTGCTGTTGTCCTGCAGAGGCAGCAGCTTGGTATAGAGCGTTTTACGGTTGCAGACCATGGCGACGCCGGAGCCCTTGACCGTACCCAGCAGGGCCTGAACCGTTGCGGCGTCGATAGACGTGCCCGCAGAAGCTGCCGCCCCCAGCATGGCGGTGATGATCTTGCTGTTGATCTTCCGGGCAATGGCTTCACCCAAAGTCCGGGCCAGCCAGGACTCAAATGCGTCGACGCTCATCAACCGGGCCGACTCGCTGATCTGGATCAGCTTGACGATTTCCGTGGGAACCAGCTGGATCTTGGTCAGCGTATCGGCCGCCGCAGTAATCGCAGCGTTTTCCGTGTGATCTTCCGCGTCCTTGTTGGTACCCTCCACATAGTAGGTCAGATTGGTGGCGCTGTAGATCACAGTCATGCGCGCCAGCAGCGGAGCATGATCGCGCACCACATCCATGACAGCGTTGGCCGTCATGGTGGCGATGGCGCCGTTGGCGTTGGTATAGGCACGCTGCTCCGCATCATTCAGCTGCACACCCTGCAGGTGGCGCAGCCACAAAGACCGATACTCCGGAGAGTCCACCGCGTAAGTACGCTCCTCCTGGGGCTGCGCAAAGCTGCGGGTAACCGTTCCGGCCCCGCCGGCAATCTCCTGCAGGATCTTCTTGCGCTTCTCGGCGGCATCCAGGATCTCCTTGCGCTCTGCCTTGAGATTGGTGACTTCCGTCTTGAGCGCATCCAGGTCAGCTCCCTCCGCGTCCAGCTCGGCAGGGATGGCGGCAAGACGCGCCTCGATCTGCGCCAGGCGGTCCGAAGCAGCTGGTGCGGCGAAGAACTGCAGGCCGATGCCGGAGAGCTTGTGTTTTTCAAAAATGTTCATGTCAAACCTCCAATAAAATCATGATTTGCTGTTTCTTCCGCTCGGCGGCCTGAGCCGCAAGTCGCTCCGCTTTTTCTGCCTCAATCACTCCGTCGAGCCATCCACGGGCGGAAATATCGGTAGACGGATTGGCGGGGAAAGACACCGCCGATACGTCGTACACCTTCTTGATCTTGAGGATGCGCCGGGTATGGGTCTCCCGGTCGTAGCTGTCCTCCTGGACGGTGAACGCCCAGGACATCTTGGTCACAAGTCCGGCGGCGATGTCCTCGTGCATAGAGCGGGCCTGCTCCGTTTTGGACAGATCCGCCGCCATAAAGAGGCCGTGCTCCTGGGGCTCGATCAGCAGCGTATTGCTGCGCCCAGTGCGGGCAAAGACCCGGCCCGCATGGTCGTACTGCATAATCACGTCCGACAAATCGGCTCCGTCCAGCGCGTGCCGGTCAATGACCTCCTTGTATTGGACCCCGTCGCACTCCCAGAGCACATACGGATCATCGAATGTGGTGGCATAACCCTCCACATAGTAATCGGTATCAAACCGCTTGTTGGCCGTCGCCGGTGCCAGCAGCGGCATCGCCCGGTACTCCCGGGTCTGCATTTTGGGCATTTCCCTCGCTCCCTTCCACGCCGTTTTGTCTGTTCAGGGCGTTGACTTCCGCATAGTCCCGGCGGAGATAATAGCGCCGGCTGTCCTCCGTGTTCAGCGCCGGCAGCTGGAACACCTCCCGGCCCTCGTCCTGGTTCATCATGCCCCGGTCGAAAAGCTGCGTCACGGCGGAAAGCTTGTCCGACATGGCCATGTACTGCATCCGATTGACCGTAAACACGATTTCCTTTCCCCGGGCGATCTCATCCTGGGTAAAGGCCATGTTGGTGTGCACCAGGCCGGCCTCAATGGCAAACGGTTCGATTTTTCCCTCGTAGTAGGCAGACCATTGATCCGGGGTATAGGTATTGTGGAGGATCTCCGCAGACATCCCGAAGTAATCAAAAACGCTCTCCCGTATATTGGCCGCCTGCTTGTCGTCCACCACATAGGGCTTGCTCTCAATGGGTTTGATGTCGGCGTACTTGGCGTCAAAGATCATCACGCCGCCGTTGTCGCTGCCCAGGTTATCCTTGACTAGGCGGTTCCGCTCCCGGCTCATGTCATCTGGTTTGAGCGTCTGCCCTAGCTTGGCCAAAAAACGCACAGAGCCGGAGGCCCTGACACCGTTGAGGATGCTTTGGTTCTGGGCGTTGATCAGCTCCATGGTGGGACGCAGCGCCCGGTTGGACTCTCCGAAGAAGTCATCCCGATACTGCATCTGCGTCAAGATGCCGGATTTGGCCAGCTCAGTGACGCCGGTGCCCACGGGAAACTGGTAGCGCAGATACTCCCGGCCGCCGCGTTCTACCACGCTGGCCTGACTGGGCAGCACCGGGAAAAATCCGCCGATCCGCAACAGAAGGTCATCGTCGTATACCGGCGCGATAAAGGCGGTGTTTTCGGTCATGTAAATGGTGGCCAGGCGGTAGAGATACTTTTTGGTGTCCATCCACGGGTTCGGCCGGTATGCAAGGATGCGGTCCAGGCGGCCCGCTCCGGGGCCCCGTACCTCTGGCCGGATCTTGCTCACATGAGTGGCAAAGGTATGGATGCAGGCGCGGGTCAGGGCCATCTCGTAAACACCGCCGTCAAAGCTGGTATATACCGGCGTGTACCCGCCCAGGGTGCGGAAATACTGGTAGACCTCCGCCTCTGCCATCTTTTTTGGAAAGAGTTTTTCAAGCAGGCCCATCGTCCGCCTCCTGATTGAGATTGATATACAGATCCTTTTTGTCCTGAAGTACCGTGTAGGCGCAAAGCAGGGCCACCGTGCCGTCGATCCTGCGCCGGGCATCCAGAGACTTGACCGGCTGGACGTTTCCGTTGACGTCGGTCTTGACATCGGTGTTGACCAGGCACCACTTGTCCACGGGATTGTTGTCATAGATGATGCGGTGATCCCGGAAGTCGGCCTTGAGATCTTTCATGGGCTGAGACAAGGTGATCGGTCCCTGCCGGACCGGGATCATGCAGTTGGGGCCAAACTCCCCCTGAAATTCCCGGAGCAGGGCGTCGTCAATGTGCCACGGATCATACCCGATAAAGGTCGGATAGATGCCCTCTGTCTCCTTGAGCTCCTTGAACCACTCCAAGAAGATCTTCTTGTCGCACTTGGCGCCCGGGCAGGTGCGCATATAGCCCTGGGAGATCCACAGGCTGTAAGGGGCGTTGTCCCGCTCCCGGCGGTTTCCCTCGGCTTCCTGCTTGTCCAGTACCGCCTGGGGAATCCAGTACATGGATCTGACGTAGATGTTCGGGTCACCGGGCCGCTGGAAGATGGCCTTTGCCGCGTTGAGATCCACGGTGTCGGCCGCGTCAAATCCGCCGATGCAGTAGTCAAACTGGATGGAGCCATGCCAGCAGGCGGTGTTGTTGAGCTCCTCCCACCGCAGCCATGCGCTTTCGCTGGTCTGCGGCAGGTTGAAATCCTTGACCATCACAGTGGGCTTGAACGACGGGTCATCCTTGGCCTTTTGCACCATCTGCGCCAGGTAGTCCCGGCTCTTGATGGTGCCAAGCCCCGGATTTGCCTTTTCCCAGCACGCCGGATCGGTCCATTCCGCCGGATCGTCCAGCTCGTAGAGGAACGGCAGAAACCGCCGGTTGGACGCCTTTCCGTCCAGGATGTCGCAGGCGTATTGATATTGCGCATCAAAGATGCCGCCACGGATAAAGCCGTTGGTGGTGATGCAAAACAGCAGCGGCTGCGCCCGGGCACCCATGCCCTGCTTGACCAGGTCGTAGAGATCCCGGTTTTTGATGGCAGCCAACTCGTCGATGGTAGCGCCGTGCACGTCCAGGCCGTCCAGACTGGAGGTGTTGGACGCCATGGGCTTGATGAAGCCCATGTTGAGCGGGTTATACATATCGGCCACCCGCCGCCTGAGATGCTTGGACAGCATCGGGGATTGATGCACCATCTTGACCACGGCGTCATAGCCCAGGTTTGCCTGCTCCCGCTTGGTGGCCAGGTTGTAGATCTGCGGGGCGCCCTCCCCATCGTTGACCAAAAGATCGATCTCCACGGCGCTGGTCTCTGTGGTCTTGCCGTTTTTTCGTCCCTCCACGATCAGTACCTCCTGGTACTGCCTGAGGTCGTTGTCATCCACAAAGCCAAAGATGGCCTGGAGTCGGGCCCGCTGGAAAAGCTGGAGCCGCAACGGCGTCCCGATCCGTCCGGACGGGGTCCGACAAAACGTCTCGATGAACTCGATATGACGGTCGGCAAGCTCCTGGTCGAAGTGAAACTCGCCAGGGCTCACCAGGTTGTTGAGCAGCATCTCCGCCACCTGCTTGATCCGCCTGCAGGCGGGAATCTTACCATCCAGCAGTGCCGTGCAGTAGAGCTCCAGATCGGTCACTTGGTGCCACCGCCCCGACCGGTGCGCAGGAACTTGGTCAGTTCGTCCTCAGCGCCCGGAGCGTCCGGCAGCAGGTCATTGATCTGCTTGATGACGCTGGTGTAGTTTTTGATCATGGCGTTGTACACATCGACCTCGGGACTCTTCCGGGTGCCGTACTGGTTCTCGCCGTTTTTGTACTCAGACACCACGCCGTTTTCCCGGATTTTGGCCTGCAAAAGCGTCAGCTGCTCCTCCATGAACACCGCGTTTGTGATCAGCTGCAGGCAGAGCGACTGCTTTTCCGGCGCCGCCGCGTTATAAGTATCCGCGAACCGGCCCAGCTGTTTTTTTGTGAGTTTTCGGCCCATGCTTTACCCCCCCTCCTGTGCACTGTTCCCGCTGAAATTCTTGCCCACCCGACGGTTCCTTGCAGCCAGGGGGCCGCCTCGCTGACGGGGGGGATATGAAACAAACTCTCACGACTTGTCCTCGCGTAGATCTACCGGCTGGCCGTCTGCGTCAAACGCGCACCGCAGCGGCTTGGCCTTGTTGAGGCCGTGCCCCTCATGGGCATCATGGCAGTCCTTGCACTCGTAGGACAGCAGCGTGGGATTGAGCGTGATTTCCGGATCACGGATGTTCTCCGGCGTCAGCTGGATCTTGTGATGCACCATGCAGCCAAGCGCCTCGTGGCAAACCTCGCACAGTCCGCCGTCAATCTGCCGCCTGCCGGCAATGTAAGCCGCCCGGCAATCCCGCCAAGGCTTTGACTTGTAGAACGCTTTGGCAAACTCTTTCATGGCTCCTCCCGGTGTCAGAATCGGACACCAGCGCAATGTCCCGGGCTATCACCTCCAGGGCAAAACAAAAACGCCGGAGCCAATGACCAAACCCGCAATGGGCGATCATGGGCTCCGGCGTTTAACGCTCCGGCCTCTTTCGATATCCAGGATGATCTCGGTCTTGCAGTCCCGGCAGTACACCGGCAAGCCCGTCGCTTCCGTGTCCTTGTCGATCCGCAGCAGCTTGTGGTTGCGGTGGCAGTTGGGACAGGTAAGCCATCCATCCTTTACGGCAAGTGTATCACGATGCGGCGTCTTTTGCAATGCATTTCCCTCACTTTCTTCCAAACGTGCATACTTTTCCACTAGATTTCAAGATTGACGCGTGCGCGCGCCCGCGCGCGACATCTACTAAAATAAAAGCACTTCCGGCTCTTGGGGCAAATCTCTTTCCCTGGGACGCTTCGGCAAGATATAGCTGCCGTAGTAGTAGGCGCCAAAGTCGTTGACCGCCTGCCCACGGCGCGCCCACAGCACATCGTCCGGGATCTCGATGACGCCGCTGGTGTCCAGCCAAATCTCCGGTGGCTCCAGGGTCCGGGAGAGCGACATGGAGCAGCTCCATGGGTGCTTGCCGATTGGGATCTTGAATCCGTCCGGCCGCTCCTTGTTGAAATACTCCGCCAGCCGACGGTAACCGCCCTCCTTGCGGAGCACCGGCTCGTCGTCCACCTCCCCGCCCCGCCACAGGTGGCGCACCTCTGCCGGAGAAAATTGGCTGTCCCGGAGTACCATGTGGATGTGGTAGCGGTGATCTCCATGGCGTCCCTCGATACAGCCGGTCCAGTCAAACGGCTCTCCGTGCCGCCACCGCAGCATCCTGGCCCGGTATGCCCGGAAATACCGGCGGACGCCGTCGTAGTCCCTGGGCAGATGCTCCCAGTCGTAGGTGAGCGTGTAGTGACTGCCCTCATATCCATACAGTGCTAAGCGCAGCTCCAGGCGATCCACCTGACTGCGGCTCACAGCGCTGTGTCCTCCCCTGCGCAGCTGCCGCTTGTCCGCTGCATCCTGCCAGGTGCCGGACGGCCCAAGCGGCGGCCGCAGCGCCCGGCACTCCTTAACCAGCGGTCCCGCTCTTTGGCGGGTGCAATACCATAATTGTCCCGTATTTCCCCCTCCATTTTGCAGACATTGAGCAAAAACAAAAAAAGCGGCAACAAGAAAGCCAGCGTCCAAACCGGGCTCAATCTTGTTACCGCAATCCTCATCACAGGCTGACGAGGCGAGGGGAGCAATCCCCTTTTTTTAGAATAACAGATATAAAGCTCGGCGTCAAACGAAATGACAATCTATATTCTGCTCGGAATCAGCATCACTCTGTCCATCGTCTCCATCATCATTTCCCTGCGAAAGAGGTGACCACATGCCAGAACAAGCCGACAAATACTCCACGCAAAAGAAATACCTTTCTTCTCAAAAGCAGCTGCGGGTGTGGCTGGCCCCGGAGAAGTACGAGGCGCTGAAAGAAAAGGCCCACGCAGAGGGCACTTCCATCTATGCGCTGGTCAATCGTTGGGTGGATACATACTTGCAGGAAACGCCGGAGGCTTAAGCCTCCGGTTTTCCTTTTGTATCTCTCTTTTGAAATTTCTCTTGGGTTTTCATTGCAAACGATTGGAAACGTGATATGATTTCTTTGTGCAGAAAGCGAGGTGATTTTATGATCATGCACCCTGTCTCCTCATCAAATATAGCCAGTATTGGGTATGAAAACGGAATTCTTCACGTTTCATTTCATAGTGGCAGTACCTATGCGTACTTTAACGTTCCGCAGTTTGTTTATGATGAGTTAATGGCCGCAAGTTCTCATGGTAAATACTTTCATGCACATATTCGGGGAAGATATGAATATACCAGACTCTAATCTATAACTGTCAACACCACCGCAGGGCCATTGACCAAGATCGTCATATCTTGGTCCGGCTCTGCGGTATATATTTCTACCCCTTCGCGTTTTGTCAGTTCTTTCATCAACTCGCAGGTCTTTGCCCCCGAAATAACTGTGATATGCCTTCTCAGCACCTCTACTGCAGTCAGGCAAGCTTCTTCTATCGCAGCTAAACGACTTTCATAGTCAGCATATCGTTCAAGTTCCTCCCGCCGAGTCTGTGGGTTCAAAATGAGAATCGCTTGTTCGTTTGTCATGTTCCATCTCCTTTAGCCATCTTTTTATTGCGTTTGTAAAACCATCAATTAAAACTCACCGCACTATATGCGGCCTGATACCTGCCCCAGGTGGGGCAGGTATCTTTGTTATGGCAGCCAGGTGCATGGCGATGGCACGCCTTGCACGGCGGCATGGGTTTGGCTCTCACAGCCCCACCGCCCTGGCCGTAACGGTGAGCAGGGCCAGGACGGCCACCAGCCACACCGCCAAAGCGATCCGCGCCGCCGCTCTTTGCCGGCGCTCCCGGCCGGTATAGTTATGTCGTGTCATTGGTCTCCTCCCTGATGATGGTTTTGACGACTTTCCCGTCCACACGGATCTCACAGCCGCCCCGCCGGAGGGAGCGCTGCTCCTCCGGCGTCGGCACGCAGTTTATGTAACGGCACTTGGGGCGGCCGTTCTGCCAAACAACGATCTCCGCCATCAGGCCACCTCCCGGCCCAGCTCCTCCAGGATGGTCTCCACGGACTCCTGGAGCTCCAGGCCGGTGACATCCACCCTGCGGGTGGAGCCGTTTGCACAGCGGATGATGACCACCTCGTCGCCGTTGTCGTGGAGGTGATACTCCAGCCGAACCACCCCCGGGCACATCTCCGCCACGCAGCGGGAGAACGTCTTGGCAATAAAGTTCTTTTTCTGGTCAAGCATTGGGGCTCTCCTCCTTTTCTGGCAGCGGTATCCACCAGTAACCTGCCTCGTAATCGCCATGGGACGGCTCGTTCAGCTCGCAGCCCACATCCGTATCCTCAAACGGATAAATGTCATGGTAGCCGCCCACACAGCGGGCAGTTGCATAGCACATTTCTCCCAGTCCGTTATTAAAAGCCAGGATTACCAGCTGCTCGTCCGCTGGCCAGTGGGCCTCGTCCAGGGGCTGCCACTGTGCCGGGGCAGCCTTTGGCGCAGGGTCATCGGTCAGGCCGTAGAGGTAATCTGCGCTGACGCCCAGAGCCTGGGCCAGACGAGGGAATGCACTCGACCCCGGCAGATTGCCGTTTTCCCAGGCGCTGTATGTGGCCTTGTACTCCCCGATTTTCTCGGCAAACGCAGCACGGTCCAGGCCGGTCGACTCCCGTGCAGCCCGGAGCCGCTCGGAAAACCGCTCGCGCCGCACTTGCCAGTCCTCCGCCGACAGCTCCACCCGGTTTTCCAGCTTGGGAGGCGGGGCAATACCGCCCGCCCCCTCCTCCGGCTCGTGAGGCCGGGCAAATCCGCAAGCCGCCTGGCAGGTATCCCGCGAAAGGCACAGCATGCAGCACCCAGCGCCGCTCCACTCGCCTCCGTGGTAATCCTGGTTGTAAATAGCCTCCGCATTTGTGCAAAAGCCGCTGCTCTCCGGGCACTTGTGGGAGCAGCCGCCCCACATCACGGCAAACTTTTTGACGTCCCGCATGGAGTAGCTATGATGCCCGTCGATCACCCAGTCCAGCAGCCGGTACTGGGCCTCCGCCGGCAGCCGGGCGATCTCCAGCGCAGCGGCCTCCGGGATCTCGTCCCGCTCCCATTTTTCCTTGATACCCGGCACCTTGATGCCGTTGCGGATGGCGTTGAGGTTGGCCAGCTTGGTCTTGGAGATCTGCATGGCCTCCGCCACGCGGTCCCGGATGCGGCCGGGGAGATTTTCGCCGGCCTCCCGGCGCTTGGTGTAGGCCTCCGTGAGACGCTTGGCCTCCTCCGCCAGCAGAGCATCAGATTTAATCCTCTGCCGGTTGGCCTCGATAACCGCCGTCAGCTCCTGTTCCGGAGTCATAGGCGGGAGAACCCGGCACAGCACCTCCTGATTGTATCCACCCACAGCCCCTGCTTGGGCCTGAAGCCGCAGCAGGGCAGAAAAGCGGTTGTGGCCGGAGATCAGCCGGTAGAAATCATCTTGCGGAACCACGGTGAGAGGCTCCAGGAGCCCATTTGCCTTGATGGAGTCCACCAACGCATCCATGGCATCATCGTCCAAAGCGGGATAAAAATTCAGGGTGTTTCTCGTGATCTTATTGAGCGGGATCAGCCGCACCGGCGTGTCCGAATCGGACACCTTTGCCAGCTGTCCACCCAGGATGGCGGCCACGTCCACTTTATTCCTCGGCATTACTGTCCCCTCCCTCC